>CAZQKJ010000073.1:0-12225 GCA_964593315.1 uncultured Granulosicoccaceae bacterium | reverse complement strand
CGACAAGCTCTAACTGCTCGTCAGTAGCATGGCAATACGCAGGAATTTTGCGTTTGCGCAGTCCCGACAATTCAACCTGGCGCTATCACCACCGTTAGCTTTGATACCATTGCAAGTCTTGGCGGAGTACATAATGTTACAGCCGAGCTGCTACTCGACAACGATGCTGATCCGGCAAACAACACAGCCACACTCAGTGAAACAGTCATCGACTCGCCAATCGCTGCTTCAAGTAATGGCGAAGTCGTCGTAGAAGCCGAAGCATTTAGCTCAAACTCTCCAGCTGCAACCGAGAATGCACCTGGATGGTTCTTGATCAACGGTTCATATACACCTCTTGCCGCCATGGCCGACACGGACCAGGCTTCACCTGGCAATGCGAGCGGTCAAGCCTATATTGAAGCGCTTCCGGATACCAGAATTGATGCGAATGCAGCTGCCGCAGAAGGGATCAGTAACTTCACTAACGGTGGAACAGGTGCAACCCTCTCTTACGATGTGTTTTTCAACCAAGCTGGCGAGTACACCGTATACGCAAGAATAAGAGCCAATAACACTCAGGACTCTTCGTTACATATAGGTCTGAACAATGAGTGGTCAGGCAACACACTTGCGGTCTGTAACCCGGATGGGAGTTGGCAGTGGTCAAACAGCACTAGTTCTGCGGGTACTTGTAATACCACGACTGCAATGACCTTAACAATCCCGGCGCCTGGATTACATCAGCTGATGATATCGCAGGACACCGATGGATTGGAACTCGATAAACTGGTGTTGCGTAAAACACCTGCCAGCGCTCCCACCGATCTTGGCCCTGCGGTAACTTTGTTCGATCCTTCTACCAATGCTGATCTCAGCACCAATAGCAGTCTGTCAAAACAAGAATCAGCTGAAGGTGAAACGATTGATCTTTCAGTGTCAGTCACTAACAACAGTGCTGATACAGATTCTGTCGGGGTCACTATTACTGTTGACGGCGTTCAACCCGACGACCTGCAGACTGCAAACTTTGATACCTGTGTCAGCTCCGGTAACGGCGTCAGTTGCTCACTATCGACACTGCAAGCGGGCACCACAGTGACTGAAACATTCACAGTAACATCCGTTTCATCACTCAATATCAATAGCACAGTTGAATCAGCTATACCTGACAACAATAATCTGAATGACACAGACACAGTCACTTTGACGGTAGTCAACGCAAGCAATAAGGCGACTACAGGGAATGGTGGTAACTCCTCAGGTGGAGGAAGTCTAACTTTGTGGCTCCTGGCATTATTACTACTGACAGGGATTACTCGTGAGCGCTTTACAAGACAACAAAACCGAGCGCCAGTGCCTATGAGAGCATGGTCTTCTAAACACTAATTATTCAATATCAGAGTCAGTATCATGTCGGGTTTCAGGTTAATTATTGTATTGGTCGGTCTACTATGTACTTCCGGCACTGTGCTCGCGCAAGGTTGGGAGAGTCATACAACCTCCAACAACAGCATGGTTAACAAGCGACACGAAACAGGCTCAGTTGCTCACGGTGACAAGTTGTATGTGATCGGTGGTCGAAATAAACGCCCGACCCAGGTATTTGATGCGAGTGAGAATAAATGGACGACACTGGCACCAGCGCCACTGGAAATACATCACTTCCAGCCGGTTGTGGTAAACGGTTACATCTATGTGATAGGCGCGTTCACTTGCTGTTATCCCATAGAAGACAATGTACCTGAAATCCATCGCTATAACCTGGCTACCAATGAGTGGGACATCGCCGGAACCGTACCCGCGAACCGTGTCAGAGGTGGCGCTGGAGCCGCAGTTTATAACAACAAAATATATCTCGTAGGCGGCAATACTGAAGGACATTCCGGTGGTGCAGTACCCTGGTTTGACGAATACGATCCCGCTACCGGTGAATGGACCGTTCTTGACGATGCGCCCAATGCTCGTGATCACTTTAGCGCCGCCGTGATTGGCAACAAACTTGTTGCAGCAGCGGGCCGTATCACCAACAGAAGCTTTGGCGGCATGGTTGCCGCAACCAACACTTATAATTTTGCGACTGGCAACTGGACTACCAGTGCTTCTATACCAACACCACGTGCCGGTGCTGTGATCGGTGTCAGTGGTGGTGATCTGATCGTGATCGGCGGTGAGACAGATACCCAGACCCAGGCCCACAGTGATGTGCATGCGTTCGATGTCTCAAGCAACAGCTGGCGCGCACTCCCGGATCTTCGCACCGCTCGTCACGGTGGTGCAGGCGGAGTGATCAACGATATCTTCCATGCGGTTGCTGGCAACCTCACCAGAGGTGGCGGACAAGAAGTCTCGGATCATGAAACACTGAGTTTATCTGATGCAGACAATGACGGACTGTACGACTTTGAAGATTCCAATAATACCTCCACTCAACCACCCGCCACCACAACGCCACAAGACAGCGACAACGATGGCTTGACAGACAGCGAGGAGCAGAACTTCGGAACCGATCCACTTGATTCAGACAGTGACAATGATGGTTTAAGCGATAGCCAGGAAGTTGATTTACAGACAGATCCACTAAGCAACGACAGTGACAATGACACACTATCAGACAGCGATGAAATCAATGATTTCGGGACTAATCCCCGAGCTCAAGACACTGATGGCGACGGCTTACTGGATGCCGAAGAACTCGCTCTGAATACTAATCCACGGAGAGCAGACTCAGACGCCGACGGACTAAGTGACATTGATGAAATACAAACCTACGGTACCAACCCTGTCAATGCGGACAGCGATGGTGACATGCTTCGCGATAGCGACGAACTACAACTGTATTTCACTGACCCGCTACTGACCGACTCTGATAATGATGGCCTGACCGACAATGCAGAAGTGCTTGTCCACAACAGCGATCCGAACGCATGGGATACAGATGGCGATGGAATTTCAGATGCGGCAGAAGCTGCAGAGGGTTCCAACCCGGGCAATCTTGATGAGGACGGAGACGGTATTCTGAATAGCGCAGAAGGTGCAGGTGATCCGGATGCAGACTCGATTGCTAACTTTCTGGATCTTGATAGCGACAACGATGGCATACCGGATATTGTAGAAAACGGCCTACAGGACGCCGACAATGACGGCAAAATAGACGCCGGGCAAATCGCATCCACAGACATACTGTTTGATTCGGATCAGGACGGCGTTCCCAACCTATTTGACCTCGATTCAGATCAGGATGGAATATCCGATCTGGTTGAATCAGGGCAGGTAGATGACGCCACTGGTGGCCGTTTCAATGTAATCACGGATAACAATCTGGACGGCTGGCATGACACTGTCATAGCAGCTATCGACACTGATAATGATGCCACGCCAGATTACCTCGATCTGGACAGCAACGATAACGGAACTGCCGATGTAGTGGAAAACGGCAACCCGGATATCGACGCTGACGGAAGACTGGATATTTTTAACGACAGTAACCAGGATGGTTTTGATGACAATACTGCAGCCGACGCCGGGTCATCATCAGCCCGTGAGGAGAGTAACGGCGACGCCAATGCATCTTCAACATCCAATCCTGAGCTAAAAGAATCGGGTGGCGGCTGCACAGTCGGGGTTAATCAAACAGATCCGTTATTTCCGCTAATGCTGATGGCAGGAACAGTCGTTCTTTTTATCAGACGGCGTGCCGCACAGTAGATTATTGCCTACCGGTTATCGGAGATAACCGGTAGTTCAGGGCAATACTGAATCGAGATAGCTAATAAACTCTGCTACATCTATGTCAATCTGACGATCGCGCAGATTACTGACCTGCTCACCGGGGTTTAAGATACAGCTGTTATCGGCAACACTTTTGGCCATAAACTGAGTGTAGTCCAGAGAAGCTACCGCAGACAGTGCCCAGTAGCACGGTACAACATAGTCACCGAATATTTCCACTACCCTGGTGCCGCTGTTACAAAAAGACAAATTGGTAAATCCGGCTCCATGCACCCCGATAACCACCTCGGCACGGGACATCAACTCTGCCTGCTCAGGCACAGATAAATGCTCAAATTCAACCGTTTCAAATCCTCGATCTTCGAGCTGAGATATGAGTTCTGGCTCACTCGCTATGTTTCTTGATCCCCTGCTGGATCTTGAAATATAGATTCTGGCAGTGTCCGTTCTGGTCATTGATTCTGGCATGAAAGCACGCTGTAAGTACTTTGGTATCCAAGTCGCCAAACCCACTCCAAGCCCGGTATAGACCCGTTCACCCAGATCGTTGCGTAAAAAAGGCACAATCATTTTATCGGCTGTGTAAAACTGGTTGCCACCAGAATTCACTATCCTGTCTTGCTGCACACCCAGGAGACGCAGTGTCTCTTTCTGATACCTGGACTGAGCGCGAACTATAAAATAATCTATCTCATCAAGTGCTATACCCGCTTTTTCGACTACACCAAGTTTAGGTAGAATATCCAGCATCCAGTGATAATAGATATCAGAGCTGCGCCCGTCCAAAAAGCAGACAGTCCCACTGAGCTTATGAGGTGTCGTTAAGCGTGAGGTGTGATAGCAAGCAAACTCATTGCCCTTGATGTGCTCCTTAACTATGTTGCCTGCACTATCGAACGCTGCAGTATTAAAACCGTCAAACCAGACAGAACCGTTAATAGCCACAGTACAAAAACTGGCGCGAGCCTCAGTATTCCTGTAGTTAAACTGCCCGTACTTTTTATCTGTTTGATTTCTATTGGGCCAAGATAGTTTAACACTCTCATATTCATAGGCCTGATGACAGGCGATCTGCTCACAAGCAGAGGCTTCTTTAATACACGGCGTGAGGGCTTCGGCATCCAGATAGTCGCGATTTACCGAATCAGGAATGACGCCTCGATAACAAAGCGATGCATCGTCTTCCATACCAAGCGCTTCAAGACACTGACCTATCTGCCGAATAGTTCCCGGCGCAGGATCAATCATTAACGCGGTGGAGAGAACAGACAGTGCAGCACTCGACATATTTTGCCCGATCAGGGTTTGCGCGTGCTGCTGCAATGCCTGACTTGTCCTTCTATCTGCGTGAAGTAGCGCTTCCCTGTCAATACCGTCAGTGTCTTGTGCGACATGAGCTTCTGCAACCGGAACGTCCCTGCTTGTAGCTGAAACTGTCATCAACAATCAGGCAGCTTTATTGGCAGTGGCAGAACATAGCTTATCGAAATGAGCTTTACCGAACTGGTACAGACTTTCATCAAGCTTATTTCGCTCAAGAATCATCTCATAGACTTCGGCCCCTAGCTCCTCTCTAATAGCCGTGCGTTTCTGGGCTCGAGTCAATTTCAAATCCTGCAACACATTGGCCTTTACATCACTGGCTTTAAAATCCGGAAAACCGGGCTTTATAAAATTCAGCAGCAACTCCTGTGAACGATCAAACTCATCAACGATACCAACAAACCTCAGCGACTGAATAAACTTGCTTGCGTTCTCCAGCAACTCATCATCCTCGAAACTATTGATATCATGATAACGATCCCGGAACTGGTTTGACAGCCGCACGGTCTGAAACTCTTCAATAGAGTTTTGACGACGATAGGTAAACTTCTCTTTCACATACTCTTCCAGAGTACCTTTGGCGTTATCGAGTCCAAGTTGCTTTTTCCATTCAAAAAGGTATGCCGACTTAATTCGATCTATAGGATCCCTCAGAAACACAATCGGATAGATATTCATATCCAATTGTGGCACAGGCGGAATAATCTGATGAGATGAAAGCGCCTTGACTTCAGGGTTATTCACAATCAATTCTTCAAGCTGCTGACAAGCAATTATCGCGTTAGAGGTGTCCCCATCGTACGTCATCCATTTGTCACCCAGATTGCGTTTGAGCAACTGATCAACTGAACTACCAGCGTTTTTAAACAGGTGGTAGTGGACGATGATATTTCTTACATCACTCATCGGATGTACCCCTTATATATACCTACACCCTTCTCGTCAGAATAAACATCGACTTTCGAGAAAATCTTTCGCATCGCTCTTAATCCCTCCTCAGGGGAAAACAGTGACTTCGCAACTTGTATTGAATTTTCGGACAACCGTTGCCAGGTAGTTTCATCATCGTGCACCAGCTGAATATACTCACACCATTCGCTGACCGTCTCCGCAATATAGGTACTTTGCGAGTGAACTAAACCTGTACCTTCAGAAGACACAGAAGTCATCACAGAAGGGGTTCCAGCTGCCATACAATCAATCACCTTGCCCTTGAGCCCCGCGCCAGATAGCAGCGGTGATACAAATACTCGACTCTTTTGATACACCTCAGCTACATCCTCCACGAATCCGATTACTTCAATATTACTGGATTCGTAAGCTTTAAATTCATCTGGCACCTTGCTACCGTAAATACGAAATACGATATCAGGCATCTTTTCAGTTAATACAGGCATCACCTCTTTGCAAAAGAAGTTCACTGCCTCAACATTAGGTCTGTGACCATAGCCTCCCAGAAAAGCTATTCCGTCACGCTCACCAAAAGGCGTGACCACATTAGCTGGCTGTACAACCCACGGGCATCGGAGAATGTTACTTTCTTTCATCACATGCGAAGTAATAACCGCACGCTCAGCATCCGTATAACAGATGGCCACATCGGATTTGTCAATTACCTCAAGTTCTTTTTCCCTTGTTTCAAGCGGCCCAGTGAAATCACTATCAGCATTTTGAAGTGTTTCTCTCAACTCACGTAGAAAGTGTAAATCGGCATTGTTGAATACAATTTTGGCATTCGTATGTTTACGAATCAGCTCTTGATTTTCAGCGGCAATCCGATACCGGGTAATGTACACCGCATCAAATTCTTTCCCGCGAAGCTTCAGAAACTGCTGCATTGATTGAAAAAATGGATAGTAGATACACTCGACACCGAGTTTCTGTAGATATTCGGTGTGAACTCCCATATGCGCAAAATTATCAGGAATAAAAGTAAGCTTGCAACCGAGCTCGGTAATGAGCTTCATTTCCTGAAAAGCGGCGTAACTACCTGCATCACTATTGCGCCGAGGCGTATCAGCATCCAGCACCAACACTCTAAAGTTGTTTCGTCGATCCACTTCGATGTGTGGATGTTTTCCTTCCTGGCCGTGACTTCTATATTGTTTAAACCACTTTTCACGGAAAGTTGAACTATTGATCTCCTGATATTTCTTTATACCGGATGTAGTACTTGTGCCGTTACTCTTTCCCTCAAAGTGCACAACTTCTGAGCTCGGACAGTACATAGTGCGATAGCCCGCATCCCGAATCTTAAACGCAAGATCAGTATCTTCATAGTAAGCCGGAGCAAACTCCTCACTAAATCCACCTACTTCTTACCATACGGTTTGCTTCACAAATAAAGCTGCCGCCGAAAGGTAATCGGCTTCACGTGTATAGTTGTACCTTGGGTGTGAAGCGTTTTCGTTCTTACCATAGTTCCACGGCACACCTGAACCCCACACGATACCACCGGCTTCTTGCAAAGAGCCGTCAGGATAAATGAGCTTACACCCTACTGCACCGATATCATTCATTTCATCAAACAAGCTAAGCGCTTCGTCAATCCATCCTGAGGTTACTTCGGTGTCATTGTTCAGCAGACAGATGTATCTGCCCTTTGCCTGCTTTGCGGCTTTGTTGTTAGTTTTCACGAATCCCAGATTCTGCTCATTACGCACAATTCGAAGGTTCTCTACTATCTCTTCTGCCGCCGTGGTTTCATCTGAGGATTGATCATCAGCAAGGATAACCTCATAGGTTGCCTTATTGTGCGCCAGAATAATCGATGCCAGGCAATGGTAGGTTATCGGGAACTTATCCTTTGCAGGAATGATGATGGTAACATCAGGAAAAGTGACATCCGGCAGTTTCAAGGTCGAGTAAGTCTTGCGCTTGGTCGAACCTCGGACCACCTCCGCGTGCGCCTGGCACAGTCCGGCAAGCTCAACGCCACTGACCATACCATCATTCATAATCTGCGACAGATGCTCGTTGAGCGATTCATAACGAAACGCAGCATTCTTCGAAAGCCCGGCGTAGCCAACACTACCCACGCTATCAGCAAGGTGCTCTTCCTGTGTGGTCACAGGTTGTAGAACTTGCACATAGGCGGTGCTCGATATTTCAGCGTCATTGGCAATCACTTCGTACGCGTGCGGTACTCCGTCGTATAGTGAGGCAGGCAGATGACACTCACAAGAAATTCTTCCACCGGCTCTGTTTCTTACAGTACAGGGCAAGCGGAACTCACCATCGACAAGCAGCTCAACACTTCTGGGGGTGGAGGATGACTTATCTGATCCGGTGAGCCAGGCGTGGAGCACCCTACCTTTTATTGCAGCAATCTCAGCCACAAACTCGCCACTGACTTCGGCGCTAAACGAATTTGTCGAAATCAAAACGCCTGATTTCTTTTCACACAAAAAGATATTAACTACTGACTGACTATAGAGTTTACTGTTGAGATCTACGGAGAAACCATGTCTGCCGTGACCGTATCCGAGCTTCTCGAGGTCTTCACGGTAAGTTTCCGCCTTCCCCTCGCCCAGTTTTTCATCACCACAGAAAACCTCAAACTCCACTATTGCATCGTGATCGTTATTGTCAACTACCCAGCCACTAAGGCGGCGATTGTCAAGGTTATCGATATTGCCGAAGAAATAGTGTGTCTCCGGATCTACCAGTGCCTTTTCTTTAAACAGAGTATCAAACATCTCGCGAGCTTTTGACTCTGTCTTTTTCTTGTTATTTTCCACTAGTTATCTGTTCCAGCGTTCTTCATTAATGGATGTGAATGTGTAAGTTCTATGCGGCCTTAACTACTTTGTGCGGCTGCTCCATGCCTTCACGTTCACTAATTAATGCTTTTAGATAAGTACCGTAGGTGCTCTTGCCATATCGCTCGGCGCTCCTGGCCAGATTGTCGGTATCAATCCAGCCTTTGTTCCAGGATATCTCCTCTGGAACGCAGACCTTCAGTCCCTGACGTGCTTCAATTGTTTCAACGTAGGCAGACGCTTCGTTCAACGATGCGTGTGTGCCTGTATCAAGCCACGCATGTCCACGGCCGAGAAGCTCGACATTGAGTCGACCTTCTTCAAGATACAGATTATTGAGATCAGTAATCTCATACTCACCTCGAACTGATGGTTCCAGACTCCTCGCCTTTTCGACCACAGTGTTGTCGTAGATGTACAATCCAGTCACAGCATAATGGGACTTGGGTATCTCTGGTTTCTCTTCCAGTGACAACACTCTTCTGGCCGCATCGAATTCAACAACGCCATAACGCTCGGGGTCCGCCACACGGTAGGCAAATACAGTCGAGCCTTGCAGAGATATGGCAGCATTCTCAAGGATTGACTCTAAACCTGCACCGTAGAAGATATTGTCCCCCAGAATGAGACAACAACTGTCATCACCTATAAATGTCTCACCCAGTGTGAACGCCTGAGCCAGTCCATCGGGGCTAGGCTGTACTATGTACTCAAGCTCAACACCAAACTGGCTTCCATCGCCCAGCAGTTGTTCAAAACGACCAATATCAGCCGGGGTGGATATTATGGCTATCTGCCTGATACCCATAAGCATCAGTGTAGATAAAGGGTAGAAAATCATGGGCTTGTCGTAAACCGGAAGCAACTGCTTCGATACGACTTGAGTGATTGGATACAGGCGTGTGCCAGAGCCGCCAGCCAGAATAATACCCTTCATAGTGATTTCCGCGAAAGATCGAGAGGACGGTCATCCGCTGCAAAGAATATTCCACGATGCGATCACAAAACTACGGCATTATCACTTATTCCAATAGCAGCACCGTCAATAGATGCCTGGCACAAGCTTGACGATGCCATGAAATTGGCATCGTGTTGAAAATCGATTAATCAACTGACATGATTAATCAGATCAAAGCATCGCCTGATCAATATCATAGTAATCACTATTACCATTCTCAATGGCAAGAAAGTGCGCTCTTGAGTGTGGCGATATTTTGTCGAAGTAGAAACTTGCCACCGCTACTTGCAGTTCAGCAAAATCCTTGTCTTCGCACTGATCGCTTGCAAGAACAATTCTCGCCATAGCCCAGCTACCAGTGGCATAACCCATCATCATCAGATAATCGTCTGCGGCAGCCGCTGCTACCACTGCATTTTTCTCTTCAAGCAGAGCATTTTTAGCCGTAGATATCATTTCAATTGAACTGGCAAGTACGGCTTTAGCTTTACCAGCCACCGCACTACTTGCGCTCTCAAGTGACTGCAACGTAACAGTCATATCGGCAAGCAGGTCTTCTACACCCTGGCCGCCATCGTACTGGGTTTTACGACCGAGTAAATCGTTAGCCTGAATTCCTGTTGTTCCTTCATAGATGGGTGTAATTCGAGCATCCCGTAAATGCTGAGCCGCACCTGTTTCTTCTATAAAGCCCATACCACCATGTACCTGCACGCCCAGTGAGCACAGCTCAACACCTATTTCCGTTGACCAGCCTTTAACAATCGGGGTAAGCAGCTCTCCGCGTCGTTGAAACCTGGCACGCGTTTCCTCGTCAGGGTGCTTTGAGGCGAAGTCAAACGCTGCTGCACAGTCATAAGCCATCACCCGCGCCGCTTCAACTTGCGAGCGCATGGTCATTAACATTCTGCGCACATCCGGATGATTGACAATGCCTGCAACATCAGTGTCAGCACCCAATAGTACCGGCCCCTGTTTCCTGTCTCGCGCGAATGCCAATGCACGCTGATAGGCCATCTCTGCTGTTGCGTAACCTTCAATTCCCACCGCAAGACGCGCTTCGTTCATCATAGTGAACATATACATGAGGCCACGATTCTCCTCACCCACCAGGTAACCTATCGCCCCTTCGTTATCCCCAAAAGACATTACACAGGTAGGGCTGGCATGGATACCCAGCTTGTGTTCGATCGAGACGCATCGAGCATCGTTGCGATCACCCGGGCTACCATCTTCGTTAAGTAAAAATTTAGGCACCACAAAGAGTGATATGCCTTTAACACCTGCCGGAGCATCCGGTGTTCTGGCCAAAACCAGATGAACGGTGTTGTCCGTCATATCGTGATCACCGTAGGTAATAAAGATCTTCTGGCCTTTAACCAGATAGTGATCACCTTGAGGCTCAGCAGTCGAGCGTACCGCTGCGAGATCTGAACCTGCCTGCGGTTCAGTGAGATTCATGGTGCCAGTCCACTCACCGGATATCATTTTCTCAAGGTAAGCCTGCTTAAGCTCATCAGATGCATGGGTCTCGATGGCATGCACTGCACCCTGGGTCAGCAGCGGGCACAATCCAAACGCCATGTTCGAGCTGTGCCACATCTCCTGCACCGCAGCCGAAAGTAAGCCCGGCATACCCTGACCACCAAACTCAGGACCGAAGGCAAGACTGTTCCAGCCCGATTCAGAAAATTGCTGATAAGCTTCTTTCCAGCCATCCGGTGTTGTGACGCCGTCTTCCGTCCACTTGGCTCCCTGCTGGTCACCTTCCCAATTCAACGGTGCCAGTACTTCGCTTGCGAACTTACCCGCCTCTTCCAGAATTGCTGCGACTATATCGGGGGTTGCATCTTCGTAGCCGGGCAAGCTTGCGACATCTGACATACCAACAACATGGTCCAACAGGAACTGCATCTGTTTGGTGGGTGCTGAATAAGACATGGTGTCTCCTTAAAATTGTTTGCACTATCCATAACGTATAAATAACGGCGATCGCTGCGAGCAGCATCATCTAACCTGACTTTCCAGCCAGTCGCATGCAAAAAGGGGTACCTGGCCGCCCCCTCTTTATAATCCGTTCACACTATTTACATCCATAGCGACAGGATGGCTGCCAGGCAGCGTGCACATAACCGGTTTTGTAAAGCGGTCACGCTTTACGCTATATCAACCGGCTAGTGCTGCATCCAACTCTGGAATGGCATCAAAAAGATCAGCAACCAGCCCGTAATCTGCGACCTGAAAGATTGGCGCCTCTTCATCTTTGTTGATAGCCACGATCACTTTACTGTCTTTCATACCGGCCAAATGCTGGATGGCGCCAGAGATACCGACTGCGATGTAGAGATCGGGTGCGACTACCTTACCCGTCTGACCGACCTGATAATCATTAGGTACAAAGCCCGCATCAACCGCCGCACGTGACGCACCGACAGCGGCATTCAGCTTCTCGGCGATGGAGTCGAGCATGGC
>CAZQKJ010000072.1:7109-12264 GCA_964593315.1 uncultured Granulosicoccaceae bacterium | reverse complement strand
GTTCTCAACCAATGATTCCAGAGTCTTCTGCCACAACTTGTAATAGTGATCGCTGTTCTCGATAGCGCTGTGTTCTTCAAATATTCTGATATTTTCTGACAGCGCTTCAGCCCACTCGCTCCAGCTAAATATGCCAGCCTCATTGAGTTTAACCGCCATTGCAAAACTTCTTGCCTGCCAGGGTGCGTCAAATACTGGCTCGCCGTCTTCTACTGGTTGTTTTTCGAAGGACTGTTGCATTGCTAATTACTCGCCTTGAATCTGATCGAATTCGCTTTTAGTCTGGGACCACTCTTTGAGTGTCAGCAGGTACGGTTCAAAAAGGTCTACATAGACACAACTATTGGGTTCGGCATCATTGCCCCACACAGACTTTCCCTCAAAGCGCACGCAGTAAAGGTGTTGTGGCACTTTGTCACCTGTGCTGGCATGAGCATCCGCATAGATGTGAGAACCGTGGAGTTTTACTACTCTGCCCACAGCGCCGTGAACGTAGGAGGGTAGTCGGGTATGGCTTTTAGGATTCTGGTTTTTAACGACAACTGTTTGATCCAGTGCGAATCGGTTAACGGCAGAACTCTGTAAAAGGGTGGGTGCACCGGTGGCGAGAATGGCATTGACTTTATCTGTAGTGGCAGGACTTGTGTTTGGTGTGCCGGCGCTAATACCGTTTTTTAGTTCCTGGGCTGATAGTAATCCGTTTTCAACCAGTAGCAACTCAAGGCCGTGCAGCCAGTGTTCGTAGTAAGTGCTGGATAGATAGTGTGCCGGATCTGTGCGTTCACGAGCGTAGCGTGACTGGTCAAGATTCCACTTGCCTAACATGCCGCAAGCTAGCGTCAAACTGAATACTTTTTGCTCCCAGAGATGTTCGAAGTCTTTGGTTTGTGAGCGATCGACTGGCCCAAAGCCGTGCCTGCCACCTAGATCGTGTGCGCCGTTCATGATTGTTCTGCTGCAGGTGCTTGAACTTCCGCTACACCGATCATAGAGTCGCGTGTGACCAGATCTGCCAGTTGCTCCTGACTTAGAGATTCGGTACCTGCAGGTTGCATTGGCAGCACCAGATAGCGTATCTCGGCGGTAGAATCCCAAACCCGCACTTCCGTATTGCTGGTGAGTGATACACCAAACTCTTTCAAGACTTCCCGTGGTTCAGATACTGCGCGCGCTCGATAGCTTGAGGCTTTATACCAGGCGGGTGGTAGTCCAAGCACCGGCCATGGGTAACAGGAGCATAACGTGCAAACAACCATGTTGTGAACCTTGGAAGTATTTTCAACACACTCCATGTGTTCGCCCTGTCGCCCGGCATAACCCATTTCCATGATTGCAGAGGTTGCATCAGTGAGCAGGCGCTGACGGTAGTCGGGGTCGGTCCATGCACGTGCTACTACTGCTGCACCATTTTTCGGTCCGACTTTGTTTTGATAGGTGTCCACCAGTAGATCAAGGCTTTGTGGATCAACGAGATTTTTCTCGACCAGAAGCGCTTCGAGCTTGCGTACTCGTTCTTCTATCTCGGAAGCGGGCGCATGATGGTGATGATGCTCAGTCACAGTATTAATCCTTCTGCTTGAATGAGTACAGAATACACAAGAAATTATGCGGCGGGAATAACTGGTCGGCGACCTATCCGGAGATGATGATAGAGTGGCAGGCAGTCTGTCAGACTTGCGGTTTGTCAATTGGAGGACGCAGTTCGGTACCGCCCTGAAATTCCCTCGTGGAGAAAGTTCTTTTGAAAATTTTGCTATTGCTTTTTGTCGTTGCGGTTTTGATCGTGGTTTATTTTTTCTTCCAGGGCAGGCGATCTGCAAGTCTGCCTGTTACGGTTGTGGCAGGAGAAGCGTTGCCCGCCTGTGGTTCCAGGCCAAATTGTGTTCGCAGTGAACCCGGGACTAAAGAAAGTCACAGGATTGACCCCTTGCCGTCACTGCCAATTGCATCGGTGGCGGCTGCAGTCGAGTCAATAGGGGGTGTTGTACAGAGCCAGGATGACGGCCTCCTGCATGCAACCTTTACCAGTGGTGTGTTCGGTTTTGTCGACGATCTTTGGCTGCGTCGCGATGGCGAGGATTGGCAGGTGCGGTCTTCATCGCGGGTGGGATACAGTGATATGGGTGCGAACCGCAAACGCGTCGAGAGATTAGCGGCAGCGCTCACGAAAAACGCCAGTCAATAAACTGCTACTGGTATGTTATCGACAGGTTATCAGTCTATACTTATGTGTTGCTACCGATTAGACACAGGGCTTCCAGCATCCGCTGCAGCGCCTGCCACAACTAACACCTAAAAATGGATCAACCTGAATGAGTAAAACCAGCCCCTGGACCAAACCCATGCCAGAAGCCCAGTTCAAGATAATGCGTGACATTATCGCCTCACCGAGCCCGGTGGGACTGGAAAGCGCTATGACTGACGGTGTTTTGAAACCTTATATTGACAAGTTTTCCCCAAAGAGCTGGGGTATGCACCGATTTCAGGGTAATGCAGGGGTTGTGTGGGATACGCACCCTGGAAAAGATGACATGTTTACCGTAATGGTTGTCGGACATGCAGACAAAATTCGTATGCAGGTTCGCAAGATCGGCAACGACGGAAAGATCTGGATAAACAGTGATGCATTTTTACCCTGTACCCTGATTGGCCATGAAGTAACCATGTACAGTGAAGATCCGCAAAAGCCAGGTAGCTTTCGAGAGATAAAAGGTGGCACCGTCGAAGCCATGGGCGCTATTCACTTCTCGGAACCGGCTCAGCGCACGGGTGATAAGGGTATAAGGCCAAAGCAGCTATACCTCGAATTGCAAATCCATGGCGCTGATAAAGCCGGCCAAATTGAGGCGCTGGGCATTCGACCCGGTGATACCTTGTTGCTTGACAGACCCATCAAGCGCGGTTTCAGTCCGGATACTTTTTATGGTGCTTATCTTGACAACGGATTGGGCTGTTTTGTCGCGGCAGAAGTAGCCAAACTGGTTGCAGGTGTAACTGCGATGAAAAATGTGCGCTGTCAGTTTGCGTTTGCATCACACGAAGAAATCGGCCGCTTTGGTAGTCGGGTGATGGCAGGTGAACTGAAACCTGATGCACTGATTGCTGTCGATGTTAATCACGATTACGTGGCTGCTCCCAATATTGGTGATCGCAATATGTCGCCGCTAGAAATGGGTAAAGGCTTTACCCTGTCAACTGGTGCGATTGTGACAGAGCATCTCAACCAGCACATTAAGCAAGCAGCGTTGAAACATAAAATTCCAATGCAGCTGGATGTGTGTGGCAATGACACTGGTACAGACGGTATGGCCGCTGTGTTGGCAAGTGTTGACTGCGCGGCAACATCAATTGGTTTCCCTATCCGTAACATGCACACTATTTCAGAGAGTGGAAATACCAGTGATTGCCTGGCGGCAATCCATGTGATTTTCGAGACAATCCGTGCAATGGAAAAAGTCAAAGATCTACATAAGAAATTCAAAACCAGTCACCCGCGCCTGGACAAAGCAGTACCTTTAAAGCACAAAAAGGCAAAATCAGTAAAAGCGCGCAAGTAAGCGTAACCTCTCGGCTTGACTAAGCCCGGCGCAGCACCTCTGGCAAAGCATCAGAGGTGCTGTTCGAGGTATTGAATCAGGCTTATCCTCCTCAGTGGTTCATCAGGTGGTGGCTCTTTATTACCACTCTATTAGGACTCATCACTGCAGCTTATCGGTAGAAGCTGCAGGTTTTGTGAAATTCAACAAGCACATAATTGTGTATCGCATCTCATTTAAGGTTTTTCCGACAGGTGCCGCTACTACTGGACTGGAATGCGCGTGACGGAATTCTGACAGTGAGATTTCTACTGCGATAACGCCCGGTGCTTTCCAACCTAATATTTGAATCTGTTGGTTCCACATCCTGGTAGTTTTTCGGATCTATGTTGAAATTTCATTTGAAAGCCGTGTGTACCGCAGGACTGTTAGCCCTTGCAGTCGTTGGTTGTAGTTCTGACTCTAATCAGGAATTCTCAACCACTC
This sequence comes from uncultured Granulosicoccaceae bacterium, assembly GCA_964593315.1. GTDB lineage: Bacteria > Pseudomonadota > Gammaproteobacteria > Granulosicoccales > Granulosicoccaceae. The sequence goes on along the minus strand of CAZQKJ010000072.1, from coordinate 8,242 downwards.
CACGGGTCACTACACCTCCGGTATTGCTGAACCCGATTGCGGCCTTTTTGCAACCTGGTGTTGCAGACGATATTCAGCTGGACGACGGCTACCAACCAATCACTGACGGTGACTGGCCGCGCTATTCTGTAGATACAACCTGGAATTGGCAGCTACTGGGTGAGGTTAACACCAGTTATGAGGCAGACGTTTATGTTGTAGATATGTTTGCTCAGCTCAGCGAGAATTCAATAGAGTCGCTGCAGGCAATGGGTCGCGAAGTGATCTGCTATTTTTCCGCTGGTACCTATGAGCCATGGCGCCCTGATGCAAACTTATTATCAAATTTTGAATTAGGTAATCCGCATATTGGTTTTCCTAACGAGTTTTGGCTGGATGTCAGGAATCCGGAAATCATGAAGCTCATGGCAAACAGAATGGACATCGCGGTAGAGCTTGGATGTGACGGAGTTGAACTTGATAACGTAGATGCTTTTGTTAATGACACAAGCTTTGATATCACTCAGGAAGATGCCCTAATTTATACTCGAATTCTAGCCAATGAAGCACATAAACGTGGCCTGGCGGTCGCACTTAAAAATAACGTCGAGCTGGTTAATGACGTTGTTGACTACTTTGATCTACTGATCAATGAAGAGTGCTTCCAGTACAATGAGTGTGAGGGCTACTTTCCTATCATTCAGGCGGGTAAGCCGGTATTCAACGCAGAGTACACGGAAGAACATATCAATGATCCGGTGGCGCGTGAGGAACTCTGTCAGACATCACGATCCTATGGATTCCAGACATTGTTTTTACCGCTTGTACTTGATGGCAGCTTTCGCCTGAGTTGTCGGTAGTCATCACTGAAATGTTTTCAACTATAGGTACACGGATTGTTCTAGCTTTGGCAGTTGTTGTGTTTGGCGTTAGCGGATGCAGTGATAAAAGAGCGGTGGTTGTTCCTGCCGCCAAAGAGATCACGGGTTCGTCTGCTGAGCCAGCCGCGACACCTGCACCTGTGGCACCTGTCACCGAATTGATCACTGCACCTGTGCCTGTACCAGATTTGACCCTGGTATCTACGCCGGAGCCTACACCTACACCTACACCTACACCTACACCTACACCTACACCTACACCTACACCTACAC
>CAZQKJ010000072.1:0-7009 GCA_964593315.1 uncultured Granulosicoccaceae bacterium | reverse complement strand
CTGAGTTCACTCCTGAACCGACTGACAGTGGGCCGGTCCCTGAAGCGGCCATTCCTGTGTCTCCGGAAACAATGCCTGCACCCTCTCCAATCGACACTGAGGAGACAGACCCTATGACACCGGTGGTTGACTGGTGGAAGCCCAGGGCAAGTGAAAATCTTACCTGGCAATGGCAATTGCAGGGTGTACTGGATACCTCGTTACTGGTTGATGTCTACAACATAGATATTGAAGCACCACAAGACAAAATTGACGAGCTTGGCAGTCGGGGTGTCAAACTCATTTGCTATTTTAGTGCGGGTACGGTTGAGAGCTTCAGAGATGATGCATCACAATTTCCAGCAGAGATAATCGGAGAGCAATACGAAGATCTGGTAGATGAGCGCTGGATTGACTACGCTAACATTGAGGCGTTTGCTCCAATCATGCGGGCAAGACTCGATCGCTGTAAAGAGAAAGGATTTCATGCAGTTGAGATCGATAACGTGGATGCGCACAATTACGAATCACGCAATGCAGAGGGTGAGGTCGTTAATATTGGAACCAATTTCAATATGACTCTGGATGAGAGCATTGCCTATGTTCGCTGGCTTACCAACGAAGCACACAGTCGTGGTTTGGGTATAGGATTAAAGAACGCTGAAGAGATGGTGGCGGATGTTGTCGATGAAGTTGACTGGATGCTGGTGGAAGATTGCTACTTCGATTCATGGTGTACGCTTGCTACCGGATTCATTGATGCAGACAAACCTGTGTTTATGGCAGAGTATGATGAACTAGTGCCCGATTTCGCACCAGCCTGCGAGCTGGCTAAGGCACTGGGCTTCTCTGCAATATGGCGTGATACCTCGCTGGCCAATACAACTTATCTGGCCTGCGAGTAGCTCCGGGCTAGACTAGCACATGGGTCTGTCAGGACGCAGCATAGGTTGGTGTCTGGTGCGTTTGTCTGCAGTGCTATGCCTGTTTTCGTATCTTGTTGCCTGCGCCAGTTCTGTGAGCTCGAAAGATTCCCCGGAAGCAGACTTATCTACTGTGCGCTTATCTCCAAAGCTCGCGGCTGCAGTGCCGTCTGCCTGGTGGCAACCAACAGCCGCTGAGCATCTTCGATGGTACTGGCAACTACAGGACCCTATCGATCTGTCACATGATGTCGATGTATACAACATTGATATTAATACACCGCAGCAGACCATCGACAGACTCAAAGCGCGTGGAGTTAAATTAATTTGTTATTTCAGCGTCGGTACGGTTGAAGATTTTAGAGATGATGCCAGTCTGTTTCCACAGCACGTAACCGGTGCAAGACATAGCGGCTACAGTGATGAACGTTGGCTCGATATCTCCAGGTATCAATCCTTCGCAGTGATTATGCAGGCGCGGCTGGACTTATGCGCCGCCAAAGGTTTTGATGGTGTAGAAGGTGATAACGTAGATGCATTCAATCAGCCAGACGGCACGGGCTTCGGCATTACACAACAACATAGTGTCGAGTATATTCTCTGGTTGGCACACCAGTCACATCAACGTGGCTTGGGATTCGGCCTTAAGAATGCTGAATCGGTCGCCGAGTCAGTACTGGCAACAGTAGACTGGATGATTACTGAAAACTGCTTCGTAGATGATTGGTGCAGCGATGCAAGTTCGTTTATTGCTGCCAACAAACCGGTATTTATGACGGAATACATCGAGGAACTGCAAGAGCCCGAGTTTAAGGTAGCTTGCGAACAAGCTCGTTTATCGGGTTATAGTGCGATCCTTCGCGATACCGGCCTGACCGCCAATGGCGTGTTTAAAGAGTGCCTGTAGTGAACAGGCTATTGGATACGGTGGTTGGCTTGATCTTCCTACGGCTTGATTGGCCAGGCTTATTTTTTATCTGAACTTAAATCTGCGCTTATTGATTAGGCCGCGGCATACTGGCGTGTTTGTAGTTCTCTTCTTGCCTGTGCTTCTGCGGTATAGATAGAAGTCGGGCGGATAAGCAAGCGCTGGATACCGATTTCTTCACCGGTGTCGTCGCAAAAGCCGTAATCGCCTGTTCGGATTCTGTGTAGTGCACTATCAATGTCGCGGATTAAATTGCTCTCGCGCTCTTTCATGTGTACCTGAATCCAGTACTGCTCTTCTTGTGTTGCACGATCTGATTCGTCTGCCGCGCGCTCGTGGTCGAGCGTACCCATGCGTTCGCGTTCCCCGGTCTCAATTAAAGATTGACGCATATCAAGTAGATGCTGCTGAAAAAATGCCAGCTGTTCATCGTTCATGTAGTCGTCTTCGGGTGCTGCAATTATTTCTTCTTCTGTCATCATATGACAAATCTCTGGGAATCTGTTGCTAGTTCGAATCGTCACTTGAGTGCAAGACTCACGCGACGACAATAAGTATTCTGTCTGTTTCTTAAGGTCGTTGACCGGATCAGAGGCATTGTGACTTTCGCTTGCACATCGGATACCATGGTCTGCGCTCTGAAAGGAAACAGTTCTTAACTTTCAGAGGACCCAAGGGAGCATTATTCGCGCCCACTTTTATGTTTGCGGCTGATGGAAATTCTGAAAGCCGGACTGGTTCTGATTACACTGCCGTACTTGCTGAATTCCAATCATCAGGTAAGCCTGTCAATCCAATACTGGAACTGCACGCAGTGCGAAGCCTGGGAATAGAATCGTGATATCAAAGTTGCAGGAAAAATTCGGGCTTGGTTGTGCCATTGTGCAGGCGCCGATGGCGGGTGGGCCGACAACTCCCCAACTGGTGGCCGCTGTTGCCTCTGCCGGTGGGTTGGGATCCTTTGGTCTCGCTTATTCCACACCTGAGCAAATTCACACCCAGTGCGAGGCCTTTAAAGATCTATGCCAGGGACAAACTCCTGCATGGAACGCGAATTTTTTTGTATTCCCGACATTTGAAGACCCGTCAGATGCGGATCTCGCCAGCGCACTCGGAGCCCTTGAGTCGCTGGCAAAGCGCGCAACAGTAGATTTGTCCTCAGATGCAGGCGCATTGGAAAGCCGCCGCGCTCAGCTCAAAAGGCCTCCGGACCTGGCACAACAGCTTGAGGCTGTGCTTCAGTACAAGCCTGCGCTGGTCAGTATGCATCTCGGAATACCCTCTGATGAAATCATAGCGATGGTCCGATCTGCCGGTTGTGCACTGGCCTTTTCTGCAACCAGCCTCGAAGAAGGTTTGAAAGTGGAGGAGGCGGGTGCTGACTTTATTGTCGCACAGGGCTTTGAGGCAGGTGGCCACAGAGGCGTTTTTGATCCGTCAGGGTTGGATGCTGAATTAGGCATTAAGGATCTGGTGGTACAACTATCAAGCGAGTGTCAGTTGCCTGTCATCGCCAGCGGTGGAATTATGAACGGTGCCGATATAGTGGCGATCAGACGGGCAGGTGCGGATGCCGTGCAAATGGGCTCGGCCTTTTTAACCGTTGATGAAAGTGGTGTGTGTCAAACCTACCGAGAGGCTATAGCAACAATGATGGAACGCGAGACCCGCATGACCCGTGGGTTCTCTGGTCGCTCGGCGCGAGGTATTAGCAATCTCTTCATCGAAAGTACTAAGGGTGCGCCGGTACTGCCGTTTCCAGTACAAAACTTTTTAACTGCGTCACTGCGTAAGGCAGCGGGTGCTGCGTGCGACTATGAATTGATGTCTCTTTGGGCTGGTACTAACTATCGGCAAGCGCGTAACTGTTCGGCAGCGTCACTGATACAAGAGTTACAGCGCGAGTTTGATCAGGCATTGTCGTTGTGAAGCCAGGAGGCTGTACGGTAGCATTCTATGTAACGGAATGCCGCGCAGACTCCTAACCCATATCACCCATCAGTGATTGAACTATTGCAATGGCTGCAAAACCAGCTGTTTCTGTGCGCAGTACTCTCGGGCCGCAGCGAACAACATTAACCTGGGTGCTCTTTGCGAGCTGCAGTTCCTGTTCGCTGAACCCACCTTCGGGTCCGACGATAATATTCATTCTGGTCTGTAGCTCCAGGTCGCCAAACGTTTGCTCTGCTCCCGGGTGTATCATCACACTCTGCTCACCGGAATGGGTTGTCAGCCACTGCGTAAGCTCTATGACAGGATCGATCACCGGTATCACGCTGCGCTGTGACTGAGCACAGGCGCTACTGGCTACTTTATTCCAGTGCTCAAGTTTTCGCTCTGAACGTTTTTCATCTACCCGCAATACTGTACGCTCGGTGCTGACTGGAGATATTCTCACCGCCCCGAGTTCAGTGGCTTTCTGAATAACCAGATCGAGTTTGGTACCTTTGGCGAGTGATTGCACCAGAGTAATGGCCACTGGTGATTCAGCGTTGTTATGTGTGGCAGCCGTGATTTCAACCTGAACAGACTTTCCGGTATCGATAATCGATGCTGCGTAGTCTTTACCGTCACCGTTAAACAGTACTAGACGATCGCCTGGCTTAAAGCGTAGTACGTTAGTTAAATAGCGGGACGCATCTTTATCAAGACCTATGTGTGAACCAACCGGACTATCGCAGGTTAAGGTTGTGACTGGAACATAAAGGCGGGTGGTTCTCAAGAGTCTTTCTTCAATTGTTGAAGGCGTCTGCGGACTTCATCTTTTTGCTCGTCACTGAGTTGTGAGGGCAGCCTGTCAAGATTGGCCGTATCATTTTTAAGCTGTACTCTGAGTGATTCTTTATTTAATTGTTCAATTGCATGTTGAAATACACTGATTGGCGTGTCGATCCCTGCCTCGATAGTGGTATCCATGCCGGCGCGTGCTAGTTTATTTAGTGGCTCGAATTGGCTGCTGTCACGATACCTTTCAAGTATCGCACTGGTTGTGATATTCGGCTTGTGTTCCACTAACGAGATAACTTCTAGCAGCAACTCAGCACCTGCTATATTATTGGTGAACTCAAAGGCTTCGGGGTCAATCTCTAAAACTACTGCTGGTGTGTCAAGCAGTGCGATTAGTGCTTTTCTTACCGGTGAAAGTCCTGGTGCTTGTGCGCGGGCGGATTCCTGTTGATAATTTTTAGGTTGATGGCTTTTAGTTTTCTGAAACACTTTGATACCGACTTTATCGTGGAGTTGTTCTTCTACGAGGCTGCGATAAACACCCTCTGGAATGATTTCGATCAGAGGCTTAGCAATCTCTGCAAGGCGTGCTTTGTGGCCTGTGCCGCTTTGGTCTGATCCTTTCTGTGCTTGTAATTCAAGTTGCCGGAACATGAAATCAGACGCTTCGATCGCGTTATCTTGCAGTTGATGTAAAAAGCTCTCGGCACCGACTGACTTCACCAATGAATCCGGGTCTTCACCATCTGGCAGAAATAAAAATCTTGCATCACGTCCGGCTTTTAGCGCCGGTAGTGCTGAGTTTAATGCTCTCCATGCGGCTTTCTTTCCGGCGATATCACCGTCAAAACAAAAAACAATTTCATCTGTTTCTCTAAACAACAATGAAACTTGTTTGGTTGAAGTGGCAGTGCCAAGTGTTGCAACCGAATTTTTTATACCGGCTTCAGCCAGCGCGATTACATCCATATAGCCTTCTACAACAATGATTCTTTCCGGTGAGCCACGGGTAGCACGGCGCAGCTCGTACAAGCCATATAGTTCACGACCTTTTTGAAACAACGGTGTTTCCGGAGAGTTGAGATACTTCGGTTCTGATTGATCCATCACTCTGCCACCAAAGCCGATTACCCGTCCGCGTCTCTCGCGTATTGGGAACATAATGCGATTGCGAAACCTGTCATGGGTTTTGCCCGAGTCATTGCGTATTTCCATACCCGACTGCTGTAGAAGCTTGCTCTGAACAGAAGTGTTTTCTGTAAGGGCGTGCCAGGCATCCGGTGCAAAGCCGATATCAAACAGGCCAGCAGTTTCACCGGAGATACCGCGGGTTTTCAGGTAGTCAATTGCTGATGGTGTTTCGCGTAACTGTTGTAAATAAAATTGGTTGCAGGCATCCAGTGCGTCGAACAAGCCTTGTTGTGAAGGAGTGATGGTGGCGATAGCATCCCGCGGTACTTCAAGGCCGACCCGATTTGCCAGAAACTCAACCGCATCAACGAAGTGCATATGGTCAAATTCCATCAGGAAGCTGATGGCGTTACCCGAGACACCACAGCCAAAACAGTGATAAAACTGTTTCGGCTGGCTGACTGAAAACGAGGGCGTTTTCTCGCCATGAAATGGACAGCAGGCTTTGTGGTTAGCGCCGGCTTTTTTGAGCGGTACGTATTGATCAATCACATCGACAATATCTACTCGTGAGAGCAGATCGTCGATGAATGATTGAGGTATGCGGCCAGCCATGTCTCATTATCGCAGATTGCAGGCTTTGAAATAGTCCCAGACCTGCAATCTGTCGGAATAATTCAGGCCGGGCACCATAGCGTGCAAATTATGGACTCGCGGTTTACAGATGTAACCGCGCTAATGCAATTTCTAATTGATCTGCAGGCAGATCTTCCGGTTGATAGTCAGGCCGCTTTCTTTAACGTGGACAACAGTGCTGACAGCTCTGCAGCCTTTGGTGTCACCAGCCAGAATCTTGAGCTGAGCCCGTAGAAATTCTCCAAAAGCTCTCGACCCCACTCACTGTTGGTCTCCACCACATGGGTTTCGAGTAGCTCCTGCAACACGTGGCGGTAGGCCTCCATGGATTCCGGATGGATTCTTTGGATGTCTATTAATTCATGGTTATAACGATCCACAAACAAATTGTGTTTGTCGAAAACGAACGCAAATCCGCCCGTCATACCGGCGCCAAAATTGACCCCGGTTTCACCGAGCACGGCAATACATCCGCCGGTCATGTATTCGCAGGCGTGATCACCGACACCTTCAATAACAGATGTTGCCCCTGAATTTCTGACGGCAAAACGTTCACCGCCCAGTCCGGATACATACATGTGTCCGCCAGTTGCGCCGTATAAACAGGTGTTGCCGACGATGGTGTTCTCATGACTGGCAAAGCGTGAGCCTGCCGGTGGCTGGATCACTATCTTGCCACCTGCCA
>CAZQKJ010000071.1:0-12454 GCA_964593315.1 uncultured Granulosicoccaceae bacterium | reverse complement strand
GAGCTCCGGCTGCGACAACAGTACTTTCTCGCCTCTGCCAGTCTGCAGGATGTACTGGCACAGTGGGTTAAGAATAATGGCAACAACTTTGATCAGTTTGCCGAGAAAAACTGTTTTCAGCTAAACGATACACACCCCAGTGTAGCGGTGGCAGAGTTGATGCGAATTCTCATGGATGACTATGAGCTAAGCTGGAATAGTGCGTGGGATGTTACTTCCAACACTATGGCATATACCAACCACACTTTGCTGCCTGAAGCGCTGGAGCGCTGGTCAGTTAGCCTGTTTAGAAAGCTGCTGCCAAGAGTGGTGGACATCATATTTGAAATCAATGCCAGATTTTTGCAGCAGGTATCCAACCGCTGGCCTGGAGACACAGAGCGCATGCGCCGGATGTCGATCATTGAAGAGAGTGCAGATCCGCAGGTGCGTATGGCCTATCTTGCCATTGCCGGTAGTTTCTCGGTCAATGGTGTGGCGGCGCTGCATACAGATTTGCTCAAAGAAGGTTTGTTCCGCGAATTCTGCGAGCTTTGGCCTGAGAAATTCAACAATAAAACCAATGGTGTCACACCGCGCCGCTGGCTAGCGTCTTGTAACCCTGAATTGCGTCAGCTACTTGATGACACGATTGGTAATCAGTGGGTGACTCGACTTGATCAGCTGGATAACCTGAGCGCACATGTCAATGATGAAAAACTGAGATCTGATTGGCGTCAGGTTAAATACAGTAATAAGCGCAAACTTGCGGAGATGGTCAAACAGGATTGTGGCGTCGAGTTTGATATCGAAAGTATGTTTGATGTGCAGGTAAAAAGAATTCACGAGTACAAGCGTCAGCTTTTAAATCTGCTGCATGTGGTACACCTGTACAATCGAATCAAGAAGGGTCACACAGATAACTGGACACCAAGAAGTGTGCTAATCGGTGGCAAGGCAGCACCCGGTTACTACATGGCCAAGACCATTATCAAGATGATCAACAACGTCGCGAGTGTAGTAAACAGTGATCCGGAAGTCGGTAACAAACTGCGGCTGGCTTTCATACCTAACTACCGAGTGACGGCTATGGAAGTCATCTGCGCCGGTACTGATTTGTCAGAGCAGGTTTCAACCGCCGGTAAAGAAGCATCTGGTACAGGCAACATGAAGTTTATGATGAACGGTGCAGTGACTATTGGCACACTGGATGGTGCGAATATAGAAATTCGGGAAGAAGTGGGTGATGACAACTTCTTTTTGTTCGGGCTGACTGCGGCAGAAGTTGAAGCCATGCGACCCGACTACGATCCAAACTCTTTCATCGAGGCTGATGAAGACTTCTCTGAGGTCATGGCACTACTTGAGAGTGGTCATTTCAACCAGTTTGAGCCGGGAATTTTTGACGCAGTAATAGACAGTATCCGCAATCCACAGGATCCGTGGATGACAGCGGCAGACTTCAGAACCTACGTTGAAGCCCAGGAGCGAGCGGCAGTTGCCTACCTGGATACAGATCGCTGGACTACCATGAGCATATTGAATACAGCAAAGAGTGGAAAGTTTTCATCTGACCGCACAATTGCTGAGTATAATAGCGAGATATGGCGCCTTAAGGGCTAAGCGCGCAGCGGCAGCTGTGTAAAGCAGTTTAGTCAGGGCATAAAAATGGCGAGGAGCAGCGATGCTTTTCGTCATTTTTTTTATGACCATCTCTCTGGAGAATGTAGCAATGAGTAATATTTCCGAATCTGCCGAATGGCAGGACTTGCAATCCCACTATCTGGATGTTCGCGGATTGCATATGCGAGATCTGTTTGCAAAAGATTCGGCACGTTTTAAAAAGTTCTCCGTAAGTGATTGCGGCATATTGCTCGACTATTCCAAAAACCGCATTACTGACGAGACCATGCAAAAACTCTTTGCACTGGCTAAGAAAGCAGATGTTCTCGGTCAGGCGAGAAAGATGTTCAATGGTGAAAAGATCAACACCACTGAGGACCGCGCAGTTTTGCACACCGCACTGCGGCTACCCAGAAAGGGCTCAATACAACTTGATGGTGAAGAAATAGTCAGCCAGGTGCATGCGGAAGCTGATCATGCGGCGGCATTTGTAGATCAGGTACGCAATAAAGAATGGACGGGTCATACAGGCAGACCCATCGATACCATCGTAAATATTGGTATCGGTGGTTCAGACCTTGGGCCACTCATGGTGTGTGAGGCGCTCAAGCCATGGCAGCATGAGGATCTCAACTTTCATTTTGTCAGTAACGTTGATGGCAGCCATATTGCCGAAGTAATTGCTGCTGTAGATATGTCTACCACTCTGTTTATTATTGCATCTAAAACTTTTACCACACAGGAAACTCTGGCTAACGCCCGTTCTGCGCGAGAGGCTTTTCTGGCTACCATGGCAACTGAAGACGATATTGCCAGGCACTTTGTTGCGGTCTCTACCAACAGTCAAGCCGTGACCGAGTTTGGTATCGATGCCAATAACATGTTTAGATTCTGGGACTGGGTGGGCGGGCGTTATTCTTTGTGGTCAAGCATCGGTCTTTCTATTCGTTTGTCTGTCGGTAACGATAACTACAACGCGTTACTGGCGGGTGCTCATGAGATGGATCGGCACTTTGTGCTTTCGGAGTACGAGCAGAATTTGCCGGTAATTATGGCAATGCTCGGTGTTTGGTATGGCAACTTCTTCAATGCCAGATCCCACGCTATAGAACCTTATGACCAATATCTGCATCGGTTTCCTGCTTACCTGCAGCAACTTGATATGGAGAGCAACGGCAAGCGTGTACAGATTGACGGGTCTCCGGTGACCTATTCGACTGGCCCGGTCATTTGGGGTGAGCCCGGTACCAATGGGCAGCATGCATTTTTTCAGCTGATCCATCAGGGTACCGATCTGATACCGGCCGACTTTATCGCACCGGTAAACAGCCAAAACAGAATCGGTGAACACCACCAGATGTTGTTGGCCAACTTCTTCGCCCAGACCGAGGCGATGATGCGGGGCAAGACACTACAGCAGGTGGAGCAGGAACTGCGAGAGCAGGGCATGAGTGATAGCGCCATTGCCGACCTGGCGCCGCACAAGGTGTTTGAAGGTAATCGACCCAGCAATACCGTCATGGTTAACGAGCTTACACCGTCAGCACTCGGTTCACTGATCGCACTGTACGAACACAAGGTGTTTGTGCAAGGTAAAATCTGGGGCGTGAATTCCTTTGACCAGTGGGGTGTAGAGCTTGGCAAACAGCTCGCCACGACCCTTTTGAGTGAATTCAAATCCGGCCAGATTGGGCGGCACGACAGCTCTACCATTGGTCTGCTTGAGCACTGGCTGAACAACCGGGCTTAAACCGGTTGTTGGCACCACCGGACACCTTTTCCGCTGGCGGGATTGGTCAAAAATCGCTGCTGCCGTGCATCGCCGAGTGGATCTGTTGGTCGTAACCCCTTGTTTCCTATTGCTTGCTGCGCTTTCGCGGCAAGGTTGGTCGTCCCTGTTCTGTCGCCTGTCTGCCGGCTGATCCATATTAAGTCAGGTTAATGTGGCCTGGTTGGGCCTGCGGACGGGAAAGATATGAAAAGTGAAGCGCGTGCGGTTGTGATCGGTGGGGGTTTGGTCGGCTGCAGTATTCTGTACCACCTAACCAAGCTTGGCTGGAAAGACGTTGTTCTGCTGGAGCGCGATGAGCTTACGTCGGGTTCTACCTGGCATGCGGCAGCTGGCATTCATGGTCTGCATGACAACAACAATATCTCCAAACTGCAGTACTACACCATCAAGATCTATAAGGAGCTTGAGGCCGAGACTGGTCAGGGCTGCGGTATCTTTCAGCCAGGTTCTATCTATCTTGCGCAAACAAAAGATCGCGAGCATCAGCTTCGGCTGCAGGCTGCCAAGGCTCGTTATTTTGATGTCGAGTTTCACGAGCTATCTCTTAGTGAGGCGCGTGATATGCATCCGCTACTCAATACGGATGGTATCCGCTGCGCGATGTTTGAGCCCGATGGCGGTAATGTTGATCCCTCTGGTGTCACGCATGCCTATGCCAAAGGGGCAAGAAACGCCGGGGCCGAAATCAATCGATTTACACCGGTTGTTGAAACCAACCAACGACCCGACGGTACCTGGGATGTAGTCACCCCCGAGGGCAATATTCACACAGAGGTGCTGATCAATGCTGCAGGCTTGTGGGGCAGAGAAGTCGGCCGTCTTGCAGGACTGGACCTGCCGTTGATACCAATGGAGCACCAGTACTTTGTAACCGACGATATGCCAGAGGTGGTCGGTGCCGGAAGGCGACTACCGAGCATTGCTGACCGCGATGCAGAAATCTATTTGCGTACCGAAGGCAATGGATTACTCGTGGGTGCCTATGAAAAAGATGGCAGGTTCTGGGCTGAGGGTGGTACGCCGCTCGACTTTGGTCATGAATTGCTGCCGGATGATCTGGAAAGAATCTCAGACAATCTTGAACGTGCCTTCGAACGTATACCGGCACTCGCATCGGCGGGGGTAAAAAGAGTGATCAACGGTCCGATGATTTGGTCGCCAGATAGTGCCGCGTTGTTTGGCCCGGTACCGGGTTTGAGAAACTATTTCTGCTGTAATGGAATTATTCCGGGCTTTAGTCAGTCTGGCGGGCTGGGTCTGTTGCTGGCTCAGTGGATTGTTGAGGGCGAGCCGGAGCTTGATCTTTTTCCATGGGATCTCGCACGCTTTGGCAACTGGCCCACGAAACCCTATACCAAGGCGCGTGCATTCGATTGTTATACCAATCGTTTTAAAATTCATTTTCCCTATGAAGAAGTTGAAGCGGGCCGTCCGTTAAAAACAAGACCGGTGTATGAAAAACAGAAAGCCGCCGGTGCTGTATTCGGCTTGAATTACGGCTGGGAGCATCCACTGTGGTATGCCGCTGATGGTGTTGAACCCAAAGAAGAATATGGCTTTGAGCGTCAGGCGTGGTTTGATTCTGTGCGTGATGAATGCAAAGCGATGCGTGAGTCTGTGGGATTACTCGATGTATCAAACTATGCCAAATATGAAATCAAAGGTGCGGGATGCGCAGACTGGCTCAACAAAATAATAGCCAACAATATTCCTACAGAAGTGGGCCGTTCCTGCTTAACACCCATGCTCGGTGTGCGAGGCGGTATTGCCGGCGACTTTACCGTCACCAAGTTAGCGGATGATCATTTCTGGATGTTTGGTTCCGGTATGGCTGAAGAGTACCACCGACGATTCTGGGAAATGGTGCCAGCGCCGGATGGTGTAACACTTGAATCACGCACAGAAGATCACTGCGGTTTCAGTATTGCAGGGCCCAAGTCACGTGAAATGCTACAGCGTATGACCAATGCAGACTTAAGCAATGATGCGTTTAAGTTTATGCGTTCCCAAAAAATAGGTATCGCAGGCATTGAAGGTTTAGCCATGCGTGTATCATTTACCGGGGATCTGGGTTGGGAGATCTATGTGCCAACCGAACACCAGGTGGCTTTGTTTGATGCGCTCATGGCGGAAGGTGAGGCCTATGGTATTCGCCTTGTGGGTGGCAGATCGCTGTTGAGCTTGCGGGTAGAGAAAGGATACGGCTCCTGGGGGCGCGAGTATTCCCCTGAGTACTGGCCTCATGAAGTCGGTCTTGAGCGTTTGATAAAAATGGACAAGCCTGAGTTTATGGGTAAAGAAGTCTGGGCTGATCTTCAAAAGAAAGCGCCGCGTGAGAAACTGGTGTTGCTTTCGATTGATGTAGAAAATGCAGATGCGTCAGGTGGTGAGTCTATCTTTGCCAAAGATGGTACACCGGTTGGTCGTGTCAGTTCCGGTGCCTACGGTCATACGGTAGATCAGTCGCTTGCTCTGTGTTTTGTCAAAACAGAGTTTGTAAAAAGTGGTGCCGAGTTCGATGTTGCTGTACTCGGCTTGCCTCACCATGCACGATTGCTTGATGAGCCACCGTTTGATCCCAAAGGCGAAAAGCTTCGTAATTAAGCAAAAGCGAGCACCGAATTACAGTGGTATTCAAACGACGGCATAAGCCGTCGTTTTTGTTTGTGATACGGGTTGTTGTTAAACTTGGCGCAGATAAAAGCGATGAGAAAAAAGTATGTATATCGATGGCCAGTGGCGTGAATGCCCGACAAGCTTTGATGTCATTAATCCTGCCACCACTGAAGTGATTGGCAGTGTGGCGGATGGAGGTGCTGAGCACGCCACCGATGCCATTGAATCTGCCGGGCGTGCGTTTGCGAGCTGGTCTCAAACTACTGCTCATGCAAGATCTGCTATTCTTTATCGTGCCTGGCAGCTGATGCTTGAGCAAAAGCAGGAACTGGCAGCACTGATGACCCGTGAGCAGGGTAAGCCACTGAAGGCCGCCGCCAATGAAGTACAGTACGCGGCCGATTTTCTTTTGTGGTTTGCTGAAGAAGCCAAACGCACTTATGGTGAGACCATACCGTCTGCAAGGCCCGATCAGCGTTTTATTGTGCAGTATCAACCGGTCGGTGTTGTGGCCGCTGTTACGCCGTGGAACTATCCGGTTTCCATGCTGACCCGTAAGTTGGCACCAGCGCTGGCCGCCGGTTGCACGGTAGTGCTAAAGCCTGCGGAGGCAACGCCTTTGTGTGCGATAGCTGTGTTTAAGATTTTGGAGGAGGCAGGGGTGCCTGCAGGTGTTGCGAATCTGGTGACCACCTCCGAGCCTGCACCTGTGGGTAAAGTTTTCTGTGAACATCCTATGGTTCGTAAACTGACTTTTACCGGCTCGACTGCTATCGGTAAAACGCTTGCGCGTGATGCAGCACCGCAACTGAAGCGCGTGTCTATGGAGCTGGGTGGTCATGCACCCTTTATTGTATTTGATGATGCAGATCCGGTGCACGCTGCCAAGGGTGCCAGTCTGGTCAAGTTTTTAAACACCGGGCAAGCCTGCATCTGCCCGAATAGAATATTTGTGCACAAAAAAATCCTGCCTGAGTTTTTAGCGACACTGACATCACGGGTGGAGAAAATGAAAGTAGGTAATGGTGCTGATGCAGGGGTTGCAATCGGGCCATTGGTCAATGACAAGGCGATTGCGAAAATTGATCGTCAGGTATGTGATGCGCGCGATCAAGGTGCCGAGATCTTATGCGGTGGTGAAAAGCTGTCGGGTCCGCCATTGGGCAACGGCTATTACTATGCGCCAACTGTGTTAGCAGGCGTTACAGACTCTATGCTGATCTACCGGGAAGAGACGTTTGGACCGATAGCACCGGTGATACCGTTCGATGATGACGATGACATCATAGCGATGGCAAACGATACTCATTACGGACTGGCGGCCTACGTCTACACGAAAGACATTTCCAAAGCTTTTCGCACGGTTGAGCTGTTGCAGTTCGGCATTATTGGTGTCAACGATATCAATCCAACCAGCGCCGCTGCACCGTTTGGCGGTATGAAAGAGAGCGGTCTTGGCCGCGAAGGTGCCAGAGAAGGCTTACTGGAATATATGGAAACCAAGCTCGCGGGTATTTCGGTGTAATTACCGTACTACTACGTTGCAATTTCCTCACTGGAACAGGCCAGATTCGGTTGTTATCTGTAATAAGTTGGAGTTTGTTCGATAATTAATTGTCATCACATCGATGCCAAAACATGCCAATTAGCAGGTTCCGGAGCGCTGTAAAACTATCGACTGGCGTGGAAGTTTTTCGCACTTTGAGTCTGCGCAATATTGAATAATTGTTAACTGCGGTATGTGCAGTTTTTGTAACGAGTATTCTCTACTCTTCAGGCACCGCTTAACTTGCATTCCTGTGCTCGTCACAGGATGATGGACAGACGCATGACAGGAGTTAAAGCAAATATGGCTGGCCATATCGACTATTTCTACACGTCTACCTCGCCATTTACCTGGCTGGGGCACGACCCCTTTGTTGCAATGGCAAAAAAGCACAAAAAGGAAATCGTCTACAAGCCGGTCAATTTGATGGAGGTTTGGAAAGTGTCAGGTGGTGTTGCACCTCCGCAGCGGCCGCCTATGCGTCAGAGATACAGACTGCTCGAAATGCAACGTTTGGGTCTATACCGAGGACTTACTGTCATTCCGCAACCGGATAGCTTTCCGGCCAATCCGGAGCGAGCAGACTGCTGCTGTATTGTACTGGCGCGAGAAGGCAAAGATCCAGGTCCGTTTCTGTTTAGTGTGGGCGAAGCGTTATGGTCACAGGACAGGCAAATAGCGGATGAATCGATTCTCGCTGAGCTGCTGGATAAGGCAGGGTTTGATGGAGCTGCCGTGGTACAGGATTCCAAAGATGAATCCGTCATTGAAGAGAGAAGTGCCAACTCGCAAACAGCCACTGAGCTCGATGTCATCGGTGCGCCGTCGTATGTGTACAAAGGAGAGTGTTTCTGGGGGCAGGACCGAATTGATCATCTCGGACACATGATCGAAACTGATCGCGAACCGATTACCTGATCGCAGAGCTTGCCGCATCACACATTATGTCTTTACCAAAATAAGCGTAAATTAAGTTATGCCGTCGCAGCAGCTGAAAGTACTTGCGTTTGATGTCTTTGGCACTGTGGTGGACTGGCACGGAACCATTTGCCGTGAAGTAGCTGGATTGATTAACGCTCAAGGCTCTAGTGTTGACCCGGCAGACTTTGCGCGTGCATGGCGCGATGGTTATCAGCCAGCTATGCAGCGTGTCCGTTCGGGAGAGCTTGGCTGGACTAAAATCGATCAACTGCATCGGATCATACTGGATCAGGTGCTTGCCTCTTTCTCTATTGATCTATCAGAAGTGGATCGAACTCAATTGAATCTGGTGTGGCACAGATTAGATCCGTGGCCGGATGTTGTCGCGGGATTGAACCGTCTCAAACCCCACTATCAGCTGTGTACTTTATCTAACGGCAATTTGCTGTTGTTGTCCAATATGGCAAAAAGAGCAGGCTTGCCGT
This sequence comes from uncultured Granulosicoccaceae bacterium, assembly GCA_964593315.1. GTDB lineage: Bacteria > Pseudomonadota > Gammaproteobacteria > Granulosicoccales > Granulosicoccaceae. Next base: position 3,492 of record CAZQKJ010000071.1, on the reverse strand, counting down.
GGGATCTGATTCTTTCAGCTGAGGTTTTCAAGGCTTATAAGCCGGACCCTGCAACCTATCTGGGAGTGGCTGATGTGTTTGATGCTTCACCGCAACAGGTGATGCTGGTCGCTGCGCACAGAAGTGATCTTGATGCCGCCAGACAGTGCGCTTTACAAACCGCCTATATAGAGCGGCCCGAAGAGTACGGAGCGGATCAGATTAAAGACGTAAGCCAGGATCCGGTCAACACAATACACGCTCGTGACTTTATGCACCTGGCTGATCAGTTGACTTGAGTTGTCTCCAGATCCGCGATGGGCTAGTGCCTGTGACTTGTGCGAGCTGTCTTACGTCTGTAAAGCAACAGAGCTACCAGGGCAATAATACCACCGGGGCGGAACATACCCGCTTCGGCACTTGCCATTGTATTCAACGCCTGAGAGTTACTAATATTGTTGCTCGCAAGTGATACGGCGTTGCTGGTAATCGGCCCTTGGTAGGGCGTTAGATTGCCGTGAATGTCAGTTTGAATACTGTTGTTGTTAGTCACTACATCAATAAAACCGTAACCTTCAACTGTTGCCACTATTTGTGAGGCATCAGATACAGGTGACGGGAATTGGAAATCGATAGTGGCATCCTGCAACGGGTTTATAGATCCAAGGCCGCATGTCACCGAGTCTGCACTGGTTGGTGAGCAGTTAATAGAGGCAGTGACATTACCCAGGCCCGGACCGGACAAGGTGAGCGTGGCATCAGGTGCAGCACGTCGTGGGTCGTGATTAGAAATATTAAGTGCAATCGAGTTGGCACTGACGTTGTCCAGTGTCATGGCGAGATCCATTGCCTCTACGTGGCAGTTGTTGGCTGCCATGGTTTCTGCTATTGAATGCTTGCTGCAGTCGGAGAAGGTATTGCCACTGGCGTTGGACAGGAATGGCCACATAATGTGTCCCTGGTGTGATCTACAGTCAGTATCTGAATCATGTGCACCACCCATAGTATGGCCAATTTCATGAGTAGAAAGCAGTGATGGCAACTTGTAGGGAGTGACAACACTTACATCAAACCCGTCTGTACGACACGCAGATCCGATCCATGCGAGCCCGAGTGGAGAATCACTATTTTTGTTGCCACTAAAAAGTGTTGCCAGACCAATATCGCTACCCAGATCTGTGTTGTCCAGGCGATAGTCTCTAAAATTGCGCATCATCGTTTCCATGGTCACGCTTCCCAGATCCATCGGGTCATTTTCACGGCTTTCTATCACCACCACCGTGTCTACTTTTAAGGCGATTCCCAGTTGTTCACGAAATATGCCGTCAGTGTTATTGAGAATAGACAAGGCTTCACTCATACCGCGACCACCGTGGTAGTCGTTATACTTGCTATCGATGACCACACCGATCATAGCGACATGATTGACTATGCCCGGGGTAAGTCCGGTGGTAGAAGTTTGCTTGATGCTTCGCAGGTAGGTATCCAGATTGGCTTCCTGCTTTGGTGGTTCAAGCGACTCGGCGGCACTGGTAGTGACATTACCGTCAATATCACCCAACAGCAGCGTGTGGAAGTCGCTGAGTGATCCGCCGCTTGACTCAGGAGTAAGCACATGGCGTTCGCCATACACCGAGATCATGCCGCGAACAGAATTTTCATCGATAGTGATTCTGACCCATGAATCAGGTTGTCCGGCCACAATGCCTGAGAAGGCATTGATCTTATCGGATGTATCACCCTTGATGACCACATCGGTTGTGGCTTCGCTATCGTTCAACAGCACGGTCATAGTTTGACCGTCTACATACAACTCGGCTTGCCACTGGAATCCATCAGAACCATACGGATCCAGGCTCAACAAGCGGCTGGCGCTTTCAGCTCTTTGCTGCAGGTATTCTATTCGGCTGGTGCTGCGTTCAAACCACAGACGTGACATGTACTCATCACGTGGCCAGTTAATGCCGCCAACCGATATACCTGTGTGGCGGTGGCGTAGTTCAGTCATCTTATCGATCGCGCCATAAGTGTTGCCCAGTTGTTCAAATGCAATCGCCTGCGCAAACAGTGCAGTATCAACGTAGCGGCTTTGCGGGTACAGATCGAGTAGGGTTTGCAATCGGTCGAACGCGGTTTGATAGTCGTAGTGGTCCATCAGTGCGATATAGGCGCGCAGGTATAGTGCATCGTCTGAGAATTGACCGCCCGGATAAGTATCAATCAGTTCCTGTAACTGTGCGTCGGCCAGATCTGCATTGCCATCAGCGCGGTGATTCATGGCACTCAGGTACAGTTGCAAGTCCGGGCCAGCACCATACTTTACAGCTTCCTGTAGTACCGGTAGTTTCAATCTTGCGTGTCTTCGTTCAGCACTTTGAGGTGCTTTTTGGAGCAGATAGTTGCGATAGCTCGCGGTGGCGTTTTGATAATCCCCTGCGGCTTCATACGCTACTGCCTGCTGCAACATCGCGCTTGCATTCTGGTTGCTGTTTTGTGCATGCACCAAGGTACTTGTGCACAGCAACGCAGACCATAGCGGGATTGCTAAGAAAACCGGTAACCGGCGTGCTGATAAACAATGTGTAAGGTTTTTTATCAAAACGTGGTGTAGTCTGGCTGGTGGGTCATTGTGCCCGGAAAAATGACTGAAAAAAGGCATATCAATGAACCAGTTATAGTGGGTCCGTCTGCTGTACATCGCTATAATGCGCAGAAGATCGATTGGCTATCATCCGTCTTAAACTGTGCGACAATTGCTGCCCAATCCGGTGTTCGCCTAAGAATGTTGTCGGTTCAAGTGGCGATTTCTTGACCCTTATGAATATCGAGTATCGCCAGCTATGGCAATGAACAACCAGTGGTCCTGTAATCGCTCTCTAAAGACGCTGATTGTGCGCGTAGCGTCGGTTTTTTGTTTACCGCTGACGGTGAATTTCCTGGTCAGTTCGTCTGTGTTATCGCAATCCGGGCGTGCTCCTCAATCCCCGTCACTATCGGGATCACAAAGCGGGCTTCAGGCCCGGTCGCAACCCAATTTGCAGTCCGATGTGCAGTCCGGTTCGCCTGAGGTAGTGGTCGACAGAATTATTGTGAACCGCAGCAATATATTCGATGGCCCGGTTGCCAACCCGTCTTCTCCGGTTGCGCTTGCCGCAGTGACTATTAATCGTCTTCATACAACCACTCGGGAAGAGGTGATACTGCGTGAGATCGGGGTTGCACCCGGTGACAGTTTGTCTTTGACAGATATAAGCGATATTGAACGTCGGTTGCGCGCACTCGGTATATTTTCATCAGTTGCCGCAAGGTTTGTGACCGCAAATGATGGCATTGAGTTGCACATCACAACCAGAGATAACCTGTCGCTGGTGGCAGGTGCATCCGGTTCTTTTTTGGGTGGGGTCGGGAACGTAGGTGTCAGATTCGGTGAGCGTAATCTACTTGGCACCGGCAATCGGCTGTTCCTGGATGTATCGCGCAACACCACTGACAACTTTCGCGGCACACTCACAC
>CAZQKJ010000070.1:0-12486 GCA_964593315.1 uncultured Granulosicoccaceae bacterium | reverse complement strand
CGTCATTGACTTTAAACACCCTCTCCGCGAGACTAAAAGAGCGGCCCTACCTGGATCATACCAAAGTGCAAATGTAAGGGCTTACATACAACATCACCAGATAACTATCCGTTTGGAGGAATTATGAAATTCGTTAAACATCTCGGCGCAGCAGCTCTGGGTCTGGCAATGGCAGCAGGCACGGTACAAGCTGAAACCACTATTCGTGTGCAATCAGTGCTGTCAGACACGGCAGACGAAGTATTCATGCTGAAAGAGTTCGCGAAAGACGTGGACGAACTAACCGGCGGCTCAGTAAAGATCGAAGTACTTCCAGCTGGTGCCGTTGTCGGCCCTCGCGACATCATGGACGCGGTTGACGCGGGCCTTGTAGAAGCTGGATTTGCATGGACTCACTACTGGGGTGGCAAGCACGTGGCAGCTAACCTGTTTGGCGCTCCCGTTGCGGGCGCAGGCGTTGGCATGGACAACATCGCGTTCCTGAGTTGGTTCCAATTTGGCGGCGGCAAAGAACTGTACGACCGTCTGTGGGAAGAAATGGGTGTGAACGTCAAAGGTTTCATGCTCCAGCCAGTCGGCCCTGAAGCTCTGGGCTGGTTCCCTAAACCAATCGAGTCTATGGATGACTTCCGCAAGATGCGTTTCCGTGCGCCTCCAGGCATGGTGGGTGCGGCATACGCTGACATCGGTGTTCCAGCGGTTGCAATGGGTGGCGGCGATATCCTGCCAGCACTTGAAAAAGGCACAATTGATGCGGCCGAGTGGTGCTGCCCAAAGCCTGACTCTGTATTTGGCTTCCAGAAAGTTCTGAAGCACTACTACCTGCAGGGCTTGCATCAGGTTGTCGTAAACGCTGACATGTACCTGAACCTCGATGTTTACAACGAGCTGACTGACGTTGAGAAAAAGGCACTGGAAGTTGCAGCAAATGCATCACTGTCCAAGTCTATGTCCTACCGCATCTATGAGAACGGCAAGGCACTTAAGGATCTAACAGACAATCACGGCGTTATTCTGGAAGACACTCCAGCAGAGTACTTCACTGAGTATATGGCGGCTGCACAGAATGCACTGCAAACTGCTGCAGATGAGAATGAGTTCTTCGCAGAAGTCTGGCAGTCACAGAAAGACTTCGCGGACATCGCAGTTCCATTCTGGGCCGGTGCACAGGCTTCTAACGCAAGTCTTGGTAAAGCTCACGCCGATACACTTAAGTAGTATCAACTCAGCACAGCCCCTGGTGGAATCTGTGCTTTCTTGGACTGAAGCTATTTCAGTTCAGTACGGGCTCTTAACGGAGCCCGTACTTCTTCAAACTGAAGTAATATCAGCTCAGTGCGGGCTTTCACATTGAAGCCCGTGCGTTCTTTTTTTCCAAACGCCCTCTACTGACGTTTTGAGAAAGAGAATGCGGATTTCAAATCCCCGTCTAGCGAAGGAAACACCTCATGGCTGAAGAACCGAATCCAGACGACCTGGAAATCGCGGACGAGCTTATTGCTGAACGACGCGCCGAGGCCCCCGGGGAAACACCCGAGGATATGACACCATGGCAGCGTCCTATTACGGCTGCTATCGACCTGATCAACTATCGCGCAGGTCAGATCATCGCACTGCTTCTGGTGCCATTGATTGCAGTGGTCGTCTTTGAAGTCATCTCACGCAACTCATTTTCAATACTACAAAACGCGGGCTTTGAAGACCTTGCGCGTTCACTGAATCTTGGACCGACGCTGTGGGTCTATGACACTAGCCGCATGATTGCAGGTGTGTTGTTTATGGCGGCCGCAGGTTACGGTCTGATGCGTGGCGTTCATATTCGCGCCGATTTCCTCTATCGGTTCTGGTCAAACAAGACACAGGCAACCGTTGATGCAACGCTTTACCTGTTGTTCTTCATCCCTTCAATGATTTTCTTTACCATCGTCTCGGCAAAATTCTGGTGGCTGGCTTTTTCAACCGGTGAAACCATGCAGGTAGACAGTGCATGGGGGCCGTTACTATGGCCTGCGCGCCTGGCCATGCCAGTGGGTGCTTTTTTGCTGACGCTACAGGGCATTCCCGAGATTTTTCGTGCTTTCCATAAAATGGGTAAAGCACGTGAGAGATGGTTTGTTCGATTCCTGCCTATCTATCTGATCATTCTGCTGTGGCTGGTTCTGGCGGTTTTCGTACCTGACATCGTACCCGGTGGCGCGTGGTTTACCGATGTAATGAGCGCGCGCCCCAACCTGCCCAAACCTATCATCGGTTTGATCATGCTCGGCGCAATGTTGTTTGTGATTTTCATAGGATTCCCGATCGCATTCACTCTGATTTTTCTCGCCTTTGTATTTGGTATCTGGGGTGCGAACTTCAAACTCACCACTCTGCTCATGACGCTCAACACCAACTCGACCATGCTGAATGATCAGCTCATGGCTGTGCCGTTGTTCGTCTTGATGGGTATCGTCATGGAAGCAGCCGGATTGATGGAACGTCTGTTTGCGTCAATCCAGATGATTATGTCTCGCGTACGCGGTGCACTTTTTATTGCAGTGCTAATCGTGTCGACCATCTTTGCCGCTGCCACCGGGATCGTTGGCGCCTCGGTAACACTACTCGGCATTATGGCGGGTGCGACCATGAGCCGATCCGGCTACAACGTCAAACTCGCAGCCGGTACGATCACAGCCGGTGGCACACTGGGCATCCTGATCCCACCATCGATCATGTTAATTGTCATGGGCCCTGTACTGGAAGTCTCTACCCTTGATCTGTTCCGTGGCGCGTTTATCCCTGGAGCACTACTGGCTTCACTCTACCTGCTCTACACATTGGGCCGATGCTGGCTTAACCCTTCACTGGGACCCATCCTTGCCGAGGAAGACCAGCCGGATACGTCCAGATTCTACGGCGCCGAGGTTGCCTTGATCTGCCTTGGCATCCTGACCCTGTGTCGCATCTTTGGCCTTGGCATTGGTGGCGCATTTGCCGGGCTGATGCCGTTCGGTGGCCTGGTGGTTTTACTGGTATGTATGGCACTGGCCTATGCCGCCTATAAAAACCTGAACATATTGCGGATAGCGGTACCGATAGCAGTGCTGTTCCACCTGTATATGATCTTTGCAAATAGCGGTGACGGCTTACCGACCTGGTCCATCATCTTTGCTGCATTCATTGTCCTGCTGGCGTTTCTGGGTCGACCCATCTATGACAAAGCGCATGGCAATGACTTCTATTTCTCTGATCTCTGGAATGAATTCTTCGCGGGATTGATGCCACCCACTATCCTGATTTCATTTGCATTGGGCTCGATTCTTTTAGGCTTTGCGACACCGGCCGAGGCCGCCGCTATGGGTGCCTTTGGTTCTATCCTGTTATCAATCGGTTATCGCAAATTCAGTATTCCAAGCTTTTTTGACAGCCTGGTCAAAGCACTCGAAATCACAGTACTGATTATGTTTCTGGTTGCAGCCTCAAACTTTTTTGGTGCAGAATTCAGCGCGCTCGGTACACCAAAGATGATGACCGAGATGCTGCTTGGCCTCGAAATGTCACCTTATCTGATCCTGCTGCTGGTGATGGCGTTGATCTTTCTATTGGGCTGGCCGTTGGAATGGGTACCGATCGTTCTTATCGTTGTTCCCATATTACTACCCACGGTAGAGTCTCTCTCGGTACACGGCCTGGAACGCTATGACCTCATGGTGTGGTTTGGAATACTGGTCGCAGTAAACCTGCAAACCGCCTGGCTCTCACCACCGGTCGCACTCTCGGCCTACTTTTTAAAGGGCGTGGTGCCCAATTGGGATTTGAAAGATATCTACCTTGGCATGATGCAGTTCATGCTGGTACAGCTGGTGGGCCTGATCCTGATTTTTGTATTCCCGCAGCTGGTACTGTGGCTGCCTAAAGTGATGGGCGGATAGGTAAAAAGATCCAGCCGGAGAACCTCAGGTATTGAACTCAAGGCACTCCGGCTGGAAATCTTGAGGGGGCACAAGCTGCAGAAAGAATTCACTTGCCCGTTCGTATCTATAACCAGTCATCAGCTTGGCGTTGAATGCGCATAATTACTTACACTAACGGTAATTCCTGGCAGATTCCAGCCAATAGGCATTCAGATATCGACTTTGAATTGATGGCCGGTAACCACAAAACCCACCCGATTAACTACAATAATCGGTCTTCTCAGTCTCAACTTTTTGGTAGCAATGCTTAATACAATTCTCGACTATGGTCAGATCATCATCGCGGACATTGTGTTGTCTGGTGACAACGCACTGATCATTGGAATGGCAGCCGCTGGGCTGGCACCGGAACTACGCAAAAAGGCCATTCTGTTCGGTATGGTCATCGCAGCCCTGTTGCGTGTTGTCTTTGCGCTTATTGCGACCAAGTTGCTGGGCATTCCCGGCTTGTTACTAGTTGGGGCATTATTGCTATTTTGGGTATGCTGGAGTTTATATAAGGAGATACGCGCCAACAGTCACGCACAGGCCGAAGACGAGCTTGAGAACCTTGAAGACAGTGGCGCACCACGCCGCACCTTAAAGCAGGCACTCATTGCTATCACCATTGCCGATGTATCAATGTCACTTGATAACGTACTTGCAGTGGCCGCAATTGCCGATGGTGATACGAATAAACTGGTTATTGGACTCGGGCTTGCGATTCTACTCATGGCATTTGCGGCCACATTGATTATGAAGTTGCTGGCCCGTTACCCGTGGATATCCTGGTTAGGCCTGATCGTTTTATGCTACGTGGCACTAGAAATGTTTTACCGCGGTATCTTTGATGAGACCAACGGCATACTTGCCTATCTTCGCGGTGCGGGGTTGATGGGATAGCTGTTGTTTACAGTGTGCCGCTCAGCTGAGCGGCACACGAGCACTAGAAACCTGCTTTACTACCTGCCAGCCGCCACTCCGCCGCGACGCGGGTCAGCTGCACCATAAAATCTAAAGCCTTCAATCAGTATGCTGTGCAAGCCCGAATTCAAACTACGCACATTAATCTCGTGGCCAAGTGCCTCAAGTTCAGATTGTAACTCTGCCGCCTCAGTGCCCTCTTCCAGATCAGTCTTGCCGTTACGATTCACAACATGGCCCATGTCCAGCGCGTCTTGAGGGTCCATACCCCAGTCGAGAATTGCGATAACCGACTGAGTGGTGTAATTGATAATACGTGACCCGCCCGGTGAACCAGTTAACAGTGTTGGTCGATTATCTTTCATCACTATGGTCGGTGACATTGATGATCGCGGGCGTTTGTTTCCCTCTACTCGGTTGGCAACAGGTTTACCGTCTTTCATTGGTCGGAATGAAAAATCCGTTAACTCGTTGTTAAGTAAAAAACCACCCACCATGACTCTCGAACCAAAGCCGGTTTCAATTGTGGTAGTCATCGATACCATATTGCCGTACTGATCAATGATCGAAAAGTGCGACGTACCGGCACGTTCAGCTTGTAAATCTGGTGCGCGCAATCTTGCTTCTTTCCAGGGCGGTGAACCTGCGACCGCTTTACCCATACTGCTTTCAGGGTCTATCAGCTCGGCACGGCTTTTCAAATACTCAGGATCCAACAAGCCCTCAGGCAGCTCTACAAAATCCGAATCAGCCATGTACATACCACGGTCTGCATACGCAAGTTTTGCCGCTTCAATATACAAATGCCACGCCTGCGCTGTTGGACCCATTGAAGGAAGATCATAGTGAGACAACATGCCAAGCATCTGTCCCATGGTCAAACCACCGGAGGTAGGCGGTCCCATGCCACACACCTCATAGGCTCGATAAGGGAAACACACAGGCTCGCGCTTAACAACATCATAAGCTGCCAGATCATTCATAGTCATCTGACCCGGGTTTGTACTGGTGGTAGTCACAGCAGCAACAATACTCTCTGCAATATCACCCTGATAAAACGGTTCAGAGCCGGATTCAGCTATCGATTTCAATGTAGCAGCAAAGGCCGGATTTTTGAGAACACTACCCGCCGCTACCGCAGTTCCATCTTCATTAAAAAAATAATTACGGGTTGAGTCGAACAATGTCAAACCGCGCTCCGATGCTCTGGCAATGGATGCTGATAACTTCTCACTGACTTCAAAGCCGTAGGTTGCCTGATCAATGGGAACTGTAAAAAGGCTGGCCCAAGGCCTTAAGCCGTGTTCTGCATGCGCTGTTTCCAACAACTTTAAAGTGCCGGGCACTCCAACAGACAAACCACCGGGAACCGCGTCAGACCATTTCATCGGCTCGCCGTCATCCTTTAAAAAATACTCCGGTGTGGCACTAGCCGGGGCCTTCTCCCGGCCATCATAAGTCAGTAGCTTTTGTTCCGAGTGATCCCAGAACAACATGAACGCACCACCACCAATACCGGACGATTCAGGCTCCACCAGATTCAACATCAACTGAACGGTGACGGCTGCATCCATGGCGGTGCCACCAGCATCCAGTACCTTGAGCCCTGCCTGAGTCGCGAGTGAGTTAGCACTCGACACCATGTGAAAAATACCGGTTACAGAGTTTGGGAATTTGCCACTTGCCTCTGCTCTCACAGTTGCAGGACCCAGCGAGGCAAAAGTGAATGCAGCACTGATAGCAAAAGTAGATACAGTATTTGTGAAAGCTCTCACTCTCGACCACTCGCAATGCAGTGACTTTTTCATTCCTCTCTCCTTTATCAACCCGGCCAGTAAACTACCCGACATGTGCAACTCTGATAGTGTGCCACAAAACTATACGCCGCAAGCAACCTCAGGAACGACGCGACAAAACTGTGATTGCAAATCTGCCAGAGCCAAACCGCTGGTCTGATTGCAGCAAATTCCAATCTAGCCGTGACAAAACAGCTGCCTATGTGATGTTAATTTGCAACGTCAACCGGGATTGTGCAATCGCCTCAGACAGATAAAAAAATCAGGGACAATCGCTGCGCGGCCGCTGTAGCCAGCATAGTTTTTCTGGTGCAAAGCGCGATTTGCCGCCTACCTGGGAGAATCCAGTGAACTGTGGCGCGATACTGTGATCCCATGTTAAACAGACAAACGGCCATTTTCAGAAGTAATCTAATAACCTCGTGAAGAGTACTAGTATAATTAAGTATTTATCTGTCTGACGGTCACCTCATCACTGGTGCAGGCTGGCTTCATCGTAAAATCAAACAAGCGGCGTGTAACGACGGGCCGCATCAGGAGAAGACATTGACTGAAAGAGCCGTATTTGCCGGAGGTTGTTTTTGGGGTATGCAGGATCTAATACGCAAGCTACCCGGTGTGACAGACACATTGGTCGGCTACACCGGCGGAGACGTACCCAACGCCACCTATAAAAATCATGGGACCCATGCAGAGGGTATAGAGATCATCTTTGATCCGACCAAAATCAGCTATAGAGATCTGCTCGAATTCTTTTTTCAAATCCACGATCCCACCACACCCAACCGACAAGGCAATGATCGCGGTGCATCCTACCGCTCAGCTATTTACTATTGCAATGATCAGCAAAAAGAAATGGCGGAACAAACCATCAATGACGTCAATGCCTCCGGTCTATGGCCAGGCAAAGTCGTAACAGAAGTTGAGCCAGTCAGTGAGTTCTGGGCAGCTGAACCTGAACATCAGGATTATCTCGAACGCATTCCACACGGCTACACCTGTCACTTTGTAAGACCCGATTGGGTTTTACCAAAAGCCACCTCAAGTGCTTAAACGCTGAAAACCGGTACATTATCGAGACAGTAAATACTTCTTATCTGAGTTGCCACAAGATCAAACTAAAACAGACCCGGGTTAAGCGGTGAGGCCGAAGTCATTCCGCCATCGACAGTAAAACATTGTCCGTTGGCAAACGCTGATGCATCGGACGCCAGCCACAAAGCCATATTGGCGATGTCAGTTGGTGCTCCAAACCGTCCCACCGGGTGCCGAGCTAACGCGTCACGTTTGGCGAGTGCCGGATCTTCAGCAAGTTCAAACGCACTGTCTGCCATCTCTGTCATGATCCAGCCGGGGAGTATTGCGTTACATCTGACTGCGGCACCGTGATCCACAGCCACCGAGCGAGTCAAGCCATGCACAAAGGCTTTGGACGCGTTGTAAAGCGCCATCTCCGGATCAGCCACTCTGCCGGAAATAGAACCGATATTTATTATCGAACTGGCAGGCTTCATATCAGGGATAAATGCACGGCAACAGTTGAACACACCGCGTGCGTTAACGCCCATCAGTAAGTCCCAGTCTGCATCGGTTGAGTCTGTCAGGGTTTTCTCAATCTGGATACCCGCATTGTTTACCAGCACAGACAAAGCCCCATGCTTTTTTTGGATTTCAACCTTAAGGCTTTCAACACTTGCTGCATCCGCGACATCACAGCGAATCCAGAGTACCTTATCATCCAGATCCGACGGCCGCTCTCCTCGACCACAGCTGACAACGGATGCGCCGTGATCCAGAAATAAGTCTACAATTGCACGCCCGATACCACGGCCACCACCAGTGACCAGTGCCGTCTTTCCTGCTAATTGCTGATACTCAGTATTGGCACTAGCACCGTTTGCATCACCCGACATCCCCAACCTCCAACATACCTCTTATAATCAATCTCTCATGTGCAGTCTCGTTACGCACCTGTTCTTGAGTACACGGTTGGTTCTTTAACGCTGCAGGCGCAAGTACACTGGCGGTTAACGTGCAGCGGATAAAAAACGGGTTCACTAATTACAACCTCATCTGTTGAACTTGTGCAGACAACCCACCATCAATAACCCACAACTGACCCGATGCATAGCGCGCCTCATCACCGGCCAGCCAGTTCACAAGATTAGCAATATCTTCAGGCTGTCCATAACGTCTTATCGGGTGGACATCATTGACCGCCTTTTTCAGACTGTCTATGTCTCCACTGCTGCCGAAAAAACTCTGCAGCATAGGGGTATCTACGTAGCCCGGACAGACAGCATTAACCCTTATACCTTCCGGTCCGTGGTCACACGCCATGGCCCTGGTCAAGGCATGCACAGCTCCTTTACTGGCACAATAGGCTGCAAGCATCGGGTCGGCAATAAATCCATCGTATGAGCCAAAGTTTATAATCGAACCGCCGCTCGTTGCGCGCATAAGCTTAACAGCGCGCTTGCTGGTTAAAAACATACCTGTGCAGTTAACCGCCATGACCTGATTCCACTCAGCAAGCGTTGTATCTTCAATTGTCTTTTCAATCTCAATGCCTGCAGCATTGACCAGAATATGGCAATGGCCGTGATCGGTTTCAATCTCATCAAATAGTGCATCTACACTCTGTTCTGAAGTGACATCCAGCGTGCGAAATTCACCTGATGCACTCTCTCCGGTCAAGTCCGCCGCATAAACAATCGCGCCTTCGCGAGCAAATCGCTCGCAAATAGCCTGACCGATTCCGCCAGATCCGCCTGTCACCACTGCTACGCGGCCCTTAAGATAATCCGATCTGACAGCACTCACACCACCACTGCCTGCATCCGATGCACTAGTCATCTCTAACTGCCTCTTTGTAAGCCTTTAACACATTGCCGTGAAAATGATGTACCGCATGCTCGCTCATGCCAGAACCCTCGGGATCAACCAGATAACGACCACTGTTGAACGCCGGAGTGTGCATACCACGCTGAACGCTCTCAACCAGTGCAATGTCTTCCGGTTGTAGCACGTCGTCGATAAATCTGACCGCTTCCACTTCACTTTCATCGAGTTCGCTACTTTCAAAGTAGAAGTCGAATATCTCTCGCGTATGATGTGGTCCGTCAGGGATAAAACGCCAGACCATAAAGTTGCCTCTACCGGGATAACGCATCAACGCGGTGTTGGGCCAAAGGTGCCAGACGGCATGATCGGTAACGCTGGCGTTTTCGGTTGAGTAGGCATTATTCGATACGGTACCGGCACTTGCCATATGACTTGAATAGATACCGTAGGTAGTGACTTTGTAGGTCGACATATCTACCAGCGAGCAGAAGTCTTTATGTGCTACCGGACAGTGATAACACTCGAGAAAGTTATCGACGACTGCCTTCCAGTTAGCATTGATTCTGTAGTGCAAACTTTTAGCGTAGGTGAGTTGGCCAATATCCGGTGCGTAGCTCATGATCTCTTCTGCCAGATCACCAGACTGCTCTCGTAACGGATCAGCGGCAGGATTAAGATTGATAAACACCAGATGGCAAAAGGTTTCAACCTGCACCTTATCAAGACAAATTTTGTCTTTTTCAAAACCTATCAAATACTCTGAGCGCCGGGCCGCACGCAAGCGACCATTCAGCTGATATGACCACGCATGGTATGGACAGGTAATCAGTTTGGTATTACCTTCGCCTTGTAACAACTCGTGGCCGCGATGTTTGCAGACATTGTAAAAAGCACCCAGCTCACCGTCTTCATCTCGGGTAAGGAGTATGCTCGCTCCCTGCACTTCCGACACAACATAGGCACCTGGTTCACGTAATTTTTCTTCGTGGCAGACGAACTGCCAGCTATTACGAAATATAGTTTCCTGTTCAAGCTCAAGGTATTTTGGATCGGTATAGGTGCAGGTATCTATGGACGATGCGCGCAACGGATCAGAATCGTAACCGGCACTTATATTATTAAATTCAGCGCTGCTCAAAGAATGTTTCATTGCACCTGATCTGTTCTCGTTGTTGGGAAGAGCTATCCTTGCATAATCTGCGCTTCATCAATTTCTATCAAAACTGCCTCGCCAAGCTCATGGGACCGGTTAATGGCAGAGCACAAATCTGTTTCATTATTAACCCGCACAGCATTTAGCCCATACGCCTGAGCGACAGCTAAAAAATCAGGCACCGCAAACTCAACGCCGACAGCCGAGACACCGGCATTTTCCATACTGGTCTTGATTTCCCGATAGCCGCCATTTCTCCATACCACAACAGCCACAGGCAACCCCGTATCTTTCAATGCGCCGAGTTCGCCAAGGGTAAACTGCAAACCACCATCACCGATCAAACAAACCACGGGCTTGCCCTGGATAGCGCCCTTTTGGTCATTTAATCCAGCAGCCTGTGCTTCACCAAGAGACGCAATCGCGGCACCAGTAGCCGCTGGCAGTGCGTACCCCAGAGTCCCGAAGCCGACAGATGAATTGAACCAGCGGCGAGGTGATTCCGTATTAAAAATCATATTGCAGCTATAGATAAGCTGTGTCGAGTCGCCTACAAAAATACAGTCTGCTACCTGATCGCGTATCGCTTCGACTATTTCAAGATGGCGAGGCATCTCACTGCCAAGTTCATCTGTCGCCGCTTTCATGGTATTTGCAGCACGTAGTGCCCCACTACCGGCATCTCTCTTATCAACCAACGGAGTAAGCGCACCGATAGTTAATGCGACATCACCAATCAAACCGATATCTGCAATGACATTGTTGCTGATCTGCAGTGGGTCAATATCACAACGAATAAGCTTACCATCAATGTGAAATTGATCATCTTTATACTGATCATAGTCAGTGGCTCCGAACTCAGTTCCCAACGCCACTACGACATCGGCGCTATTCACTGCATCTCGCACTGACGGCAATGAACAAGTAGCGGGAACAGACAACTCATGGGTATGCGAGAGCAAGCCTCTTGAGTTGATAGTCATATGAACCGGTGAGTCTATCTTTTCAGCAAATACCCGTACTGCATCCCCTGCATCAACAGCACCGCCACCCGTCATAATAACCGGGTTCTTAGCCAGATTAATAGCCGCAGCAGCCTGCGCTATAGAATCTGCTGATGCCACCGGGCGTGTAGGAGTCTGGTGCACCAGATGAGCAAGCGCTTCGTTAGCTACACTACCCAGAAGACCAACAGGTAATTGCAAATGTACCGGACCAGGTCTTGCGCTTGCGAACAAACCAAAAGCGCGCGCCAGTGCATCAGCAAGTTCTTCAGCACTATGTATGGTTTGACTAAAGCGTGATACTTGTTGACTGAATGAAAGCTGGTCGGGCATTTCATGCAGCATACCGCGCGGCTGTGGCGTGCTGAGCGTGTCGTTAATGCTTGAGATAACAAGCATCGGGATTGAATCGGCCAGCGCCTGTCCCATAGGAGTCGCTATATTGGTAAGTCCGGGACCGGTAATAACAAAACAGACACCTGGCTTTCCACTGACACGAGCATATCCATCGGCCATAAAACCCGCGCCCTGCTCATGGCGTGGTGTGTGGTGTTGTATCGAGCTTGCTGCGAGACCGCGATAGAGCTCAACAGTATGCACACCGGGAATACCAAAGACATGCTCAACCTGGTATTGCTCCAACTGCTTAATCAGTGCAACCCCTACAGTCAGGTCAGGTAAGTCTGTCATTGGTATCTCCAATACAATAGAAAGTCTGTGTCAGACCTGACTCAATCTGAATGCAGATCGAACTCGGGTCAGGCGCTGCGGCCTGGTGTAACTCAAGCCTGGATTAACTCATCAGGGAAGGCAGCAACAGTGCAATAGAAGGC
>CAZQKJ010000069.1:0-12497 GCA_964593315.1 uncultured Granulosicoccaceae bacterium | reverse complement strand
CTTCGAGTACAGTTCCACAACGAGTGACTCGTTGATTTCTGCCGGTAGATCACTTCTATCTGGCAGCGATTTTAGAATACCTTCCATTTTTTTCTCATCTACCTCTATCCAGCCTGGCACGGTACGCTGTTTAGACAGTTGCAGAGCATCAGTGATGCGCGCCTGCTTCTTGGAACGCTCCCGAATACTGACAACCTGATTGGGCTTAACCTGGTAGGAAGGAATGTTAACCGTCTTTCCATCAACCATGATCGCTTTGTGTGCAACCAGCTGACGTGCTTCCGCCCGCGTTGAACCAAACCCCATGCGATACACAACATTGTCCAGTCGACCTTCAAGCAGGCTCAACAAGTTTTCACCCGTTGATCCTTTAATTCTTGCGGCTTCTTTATAGTAGTTGCGGAACTGACGCTCCAGCACACCATAAATACGACGCAGCTTTTGTTTCTCACGCAGTTGCAAAGCGTAATCAGACAGACGAGCGCGCTTCGCACCTGCCTGACCCGGAGGTGTCTCCAGCTTACACTTTGAATCCAACGGACGCAGACCCGACTTTAGATACAGATCTGTACCCTCACGACGGCTCAACTTACACTTAGGACCAATGTACCTTGCCATGATTAGCTCCTAGACACGTCGGCGCTTGGGCGGCCGACATCCGTTGTGAGGAATTGGAGTAACATCAATGATGTTAGTAATCTTAAAACCTGAGGCATTCAGAGAACGCACAGCAGAGTCGCGACCAGGCCCGGGGCCTTTGACCTTGACATCAAGATTCTTCATACCGAATTCCAGGGCAACCGCACCCGCACGCTCGGCCGCAACCTGTGCTGCAAATGGCGTGCTTTTGCGTGAGCCGCGGAAACCTGATCCACCGGCTGTCGCCCATGACAACGCGTTGCCCTGACGATCAGTGATCATAACGATCGTGTTGTTGAAGGAAGCATGAATGTGCGCGATACCATCGGTCACGACACGATTCGGCTTCTTTTTTGTAGTCTTCTGAGCCATATTCTTTCTCTATCTACTAGCGCTTAATCGGACGGCGCGGGCCCTTGCGGGTACGGGCGTTTGTCTGAGTGCGCTGACCTCGCATGGGTAGACCCCGGCGATGGCGTATACCGCGATAACTGCCCAGATCCATCAGGCGCTTTATGTTCATACTGACGTCACGACGCAGATCGCCCTCGATAGTCAGCTTGCCGACCTCGGTACGCAAATCTTCAACTTGCGGCTCTGCCAGATCTTTCACTTTGACAGTCGGGTCTACACCCGCCTGCTCACAGATTTTATAGGCAGTCGTGCGTCCGACTCCGTATATAGAGGTCAGCGCCACCCAAGTGTGCTTGCCGACCGGTATATTGATTCCACCAATACGTGCCATCTAGAAATTGCCTTTGATCATGATAACCACCATTAACCCTGCTTTTGCTTGTGACGGGGATCTGTACAGATAACCCGAATTACACCGTGCCGCTTAATTACCTTGCAGTTGCGACAGATTTTTTTTACAGAAGCTCTAACTTTCATAACTGTTTCCTTTAGGAGGGCTTGCCTTTCTTTGATCCACCCTTGGACCCTTTCAGGTTGGACTTTTTCATTAGGCTGTCGTACTGGTTGCTCATCATGTGAGCTTGAGCCTGGGCGATGAAGTCCATGATCACCACCACAATAATCAACAGCGACGTACCACCAAAGTAAAAAGGTACGTTCCACCACAGAATCAGGAATTCAGGTAACAAGCACACGAGCGTAATGTACATAGCACCGACCAGAGTCAGCCGGGTCAATACACCATCGATGTAGCGTGCAGTTTGCTCGCCCGGACGAATACCCGGAATGAACGCACCTGACTTCTTTAAGTTATCTGCCGTTTCACGAGCATTGAATACCAATGACGTATAGAAGAAGCAGAAAAATATAATAGCCGCGGCGTACAACATAACGTACAGCGGCTGACCTGGTTGCAGCGCCGAGACAATGGTCTGCAGCCAGCCAACACCGGATGCATTAGACGCAAAATCACCCAGTGTTGCCGGGAACAAAATAATGCTCGATGCGAAAATCGGAGGGATAACACCCGCCATGTTGAGCTTCAGTGGCAAATGGCTCTGTTGCCCACCGACCATTTTACGCCCTTGTTGACGTTTCGCATAGTTGACTGTGATTCGACGTTGCCCACGCTCTACAAAAATAACAAAGGCGGTCACCGCGAATGTCAGCAGTACCAGGATCAAAATAACAAGAGATGAAAGCTCGCCGGTTCTGGCAAGTTCAAGCGTGCCGCCAATCGCTGCCGGCAAACCCGCCACAATACCCGCAAAGATCAGTATGGAAATACCATTACCAATACCGCGCTCGGTAACCTGCTCACCCAGCCACATCAGGAACATTGTCCCGGTGACGAGACTGATTGCACCGGTTAAAACAAATCCGAGTCCACCAAAGTATACCAACGGTGCGCCCGCTGCCTGCTGACTCTGAAGAGCTACACAAACACCGACGGCCTGAACTGATGCCAGCACCAATGTGCCGTAGCGTGTGTACTTGGCGATAGTCTTGCGACCACTTTCGCCTTCTTTTCGCAGTTGCTCAAATGTCGGCACCACGTGAGTCAGTAACTGCATGATGATCGATGCAGAGATATAGGGCATAACACCCAAGGCAAACAGAGACATCCGGCTCAATGCACCACCACCGAACATGTTGACCATGTCGAGGATCCCGCCACGCTGCTGTTCGAAAATCGCTGACATCACATTCGGATCAACACCGGGTATAGTAATGTGCGAGCCGATGCGGAATATCACCAGCGCGAGCAGCACAAACCACAGTCTCTGCCGAAGTTCGGAGGACTGGCCTATGTTGCCTAGTGATGCTGCCGCTGTTGCCACTTATCTATGCTCCAATTATTACGCTTGGGTTACGCCTGGCTTACGCTCGGGGCGATCGAGCCACCGGCCGCTTCAATTGCCTTGGCAGCACCCGCTGTAGCCACAACCCCTTTCAGGTTTACGGCCTTTGAAACTTCACCAGAAAGAATCACTTTAGCTTTCTTGGTCTGTGCAGGTACCACACCTGCCGCAACCAAAGCTTCTATAGTGACATCACCTTCAATTTTTCCGAGTTCTGACAACCGCACTTCAGCCACAAAACGACCGACGCGAGATTTGAAACCGAACTTGGGCAGGCGGCGCTGGATTGGCATCTGGCCACCCTCAAAACCGACCTTGTGGTAACCACCGGAACGTGAGTGCTGTCCCTTGTGACCGCGACCGGCTGTCTTACCCAGACCGGAACCCATTCCACGACCAACACGTTTGGCGGGTTTTCTGCTGCCAGCAGCAGGTTTTAGATCATTTAAATACATGAGTATCCTTTAAGCCTCTTCCACACGAAGCATGTAGGAGATCTTGTTGACCATGCCACGGTTCTCTGGTGTGTCGATCACCTCTACAGTCTGGTGCATACGACGCAGGCCGAGCCCACGGGCACAGGCCTTATGTTTTTTCAGTCGACCGTTGGCGCTACGCACCATCGTTACTTTGATTTTCTTATCAGCCATTAGCTTTTATCCTGAGATCTCTTCGACCTGCTTGCCACGCTTGGCAGCAACGCTCTCCGGAGACTGCATTGCGTTCAAGCCCTGGATGGTCGCACGCACAACATTGATCGGATTGTTGGAGCCGTTGATCTTGGCCAGCACATTGCGAACACCGACTGCTTCGAACACGGCGCGCATAGGGCCGCCGGCGATAATGCCGGTACCTTCAGATGCGGGCTGCATGTACACTCGTGCCGCCCCATGGCGACCGTTCAGAGCGTACTGAAGTGTGCCGTCATTGAGTGCCACTTTGGTCATGTTCTTGCGCGCTTTTTCCATAGCCTTCTGGATCGCGACAGGCACTTCACGTGCTTTGCCGTAACCAAAACCCACACGTCCTTCACCGTCACCTACAACGGTCAGAGCGGTGAAGCCGAACTGGCGACCACCCTTGATAACCTTCGCAACGCGGTTTACCGCGACCAGCTTTTCAATAAGGCCATCAGCAGGTTGATTGTGATCGTTCTGTGCCATCTTCAAATGTTCCTAAAACTGTTTGTCTTTGCGACTCTAATTAGTTAGCGCCGCAACTCGGGTCGAGGTGCCTTAGAACTTAAGGCCAGCTTCACGTGCTGCATCGGCCAAAGCCTTAACCCTGCCATGGTACTGAAATCCAGAGCGGTCAAAGGCCACTTCCGTAATGCCTTTAGCTGAAGCTCTCTCACCAATGGTCTTGCCTACCGCAGTTGCCGCTTCAATGTTGCCTGAGTAACTGAACCCGCTGGCGACATCTTTTTGCTGAGTCGATGCGTTCGCAACCACTTTGCCTTCGTGATCGATCACTTGCGCATACATGTGCTTGGATGTGCGATGCACGGTCAAGCGCGGTGCACCCAACTGACGAATCTTTGCACGAGTGCGTTTTGCGCGGCGTAACCTTGAAGTCTTCTTGTCTGTCTTCATTGTCTTTATTTCTTCTTGGCTTCTTTCATCACTACGTGCTCACCAACGTAGCGCACGCCCTTACCTTTGTAAGGCTCAGGTGGGCGGTAAGAACGGATATCTGCCGCAACCTGCCCGACAGCCTGCTTGCTTACACCTGTCACTACCACCTCAGTTTGTGATGGTGTTTCCACCTTCACGCCTTCGGGGATGTCATGAACTACCGGGTGTGAAAAACCCAGTGTCAGGTTCAGCTTGTTTCCCTGGGCCTGTGCTCTGTAACCAACACCACGAAGCTCAAGCTTCTTTTCAAAACCTTCATGCACACCGAGAACCAGGTTGTTTATCAGTGCCCGCATGGTGCCCGCCATAGCAATAGATTTCTTTTCAGAATCGTTGCTGGCAACTTTGAGTGCACCATCGTCCATCGCAACCTTGACCAGGGAATTAACCTCGATCTCGCTGTTGCCTTTAGGACCTTTAGCAGTCACTTTCTGGCCACTGACCTGCACCTCGACACCAGTAGGTACGGTTACAGGTTGATTCGCTACACGTGACATATTATGTCTCTCTCTTTACCTTAGGCCGTTATGAAACATAGCAAAGGACTTCACCGCCCTCGCCAGCCTGTCTTGCTTTCGCGTCGGCCATCACGCCCTTGGACGTAGAAATAATCGCCACACCTAAACCGCCCAACACCTGCGGAAGTTCATCCTTACCTTTATAAATTCTCAGGCCCGGACGACTCACACGTTCAATTTTGTTAATGACCGGTGCGTTCTCGTAGTACTTGAGGTTAACCTTAAGCCCTGGCTTGCCGTCCAGATCTTCAGTGTTATAACCACCGATGTAGCCTTCTTCATGCAACACTTTTGCTATAGAAGCTTTGGTGTTGGATGCAGGCATAGTCACAGCCACTTTACGAGCCATTTGACCGTTGCGGATTCGGGTCAACATGTCAGCTATTGGATCAGACATACTCATAATTGTTCTCCTTACCAGCTCGCCTTAGACAAACCGGGTATGTCGCCACGCATTGCAGCTTCACGCAATTTGTTTCTCGCCAGACCGAATTTACGGTAGTAGCCATGTGGGCGACCTGTCTCACGACAACGGTTGCGGCCACGTGTCTTGCTTGAATCTCTGGGCAGCATCTGAAGCTGACGTGACGCAAGCATTTTCTCGTCATAGTCTGCAGTTTCAGATTTCAGAATTTCACGCAACTTTTCACGCTTCTCAGCGTGGCGTTCACAAAGCTTGGTACGCTTTACTTCACGCGCGATCATCGATTTTTTAGCCATTAGCTAGCGCCACCTTGCTGCCTGAACGGAAAGTTGAAGTTCTTCAACAGTTCACGCGCTTCATCATCTGTTTTAGCAGAAGTAGTAAATGTGATATCCATTCCGCGGATCGCATCGATCTTGTCGTAGTCGATCTCTGGAAAGATGATTTGCTCTTTCACACCCATTGAGTAATTGCCACGGCCATCAAAAGCTTTGGCACTCACACCACGGAAGTCTCTGATACGCGGCATCGCAATGGTGATGAGTCGGTCCAGAAACTCATACATGTGCGAACGCCTTAAGGTGACTTTAGTCCCTATAGCCATCTCGTCGCGAATTTTAAAGCCCGCGATTGACTTGCGCGCGAGACAAACAACCGGCTTTTGGCCTGTGATGTTTGCCAGATCTTCGGTCGCCTTTTCAACGATCTTCTTGTCGCCCACTGCCTCGCCTAACCCCATATTGAGGGTAATCTTCTGCAGACGTGGCACTTCCATAGCACTCTTGTAGCCGAACTTTTCAGTTAATGCCGGCACAACCGTGTCTTTATATGCTTGTTCTAACCTGGTCATTTCGATTTCCGCTCGTCCAGCAATGCTAGACGGTCTCACCACTGGATTTGAATACGCGAACTTTCTTGCCGTCATCGAGCGTC
Organism: uncultured Granulosicoccaceae bacterium; assembly: GCA_964593315.1. Taxonomy (GTDB): domain Bacteria; phylum Pseudomonadota; class Gammaproteobacteria; order Granulosicoccales; family Granulosicoccaceae. The sequence continues at coordinate 6,073 of CAZQKJ010000069.1, read as the reverse complement.
TTAACACCCACTCGACCGCCCTTACCCGTTGCCGGATCAAAGACCATCAGGTTTGAAAGATCGATGGGCATTTCTTTGTCAACAATACCGCCGGTAACGCCGGTATTGGGATTGCCTTTCTGATGCTTTCGAGCAACGTTGACACCGTCAACAATTGCCTTGTCTTCGAGAATCTGGCGTACAGTTCCACGACGACCTTTATCTTTGCCTGCGACAACTATGACATCGTCGCCTGTAGTAATTTTGCGCATTATCTTTTGTCCGCGACCTATAGCACTTCAGGTGCAAGTGAAATAATTTTCATGAACCGCTCTGAACGCAGCTCACGGGTAACAGGCCCGAAGATACGTGTGCCAATTGGCTCAAGCTTGGCGTTCAGCAGTACCGCGGCATTGCCATCAAAACGGATAGCAGAACCGTCAGGGCGTCGCACCGCTTTGGCAGTTCTTACCACCACTGCGTTATAAACTTCACCCTTCTTCACTTTACCGCGAGGAATGGCATCTTTAATGCTCACCTTGATAACGTCCCCTACGCGTGCGTAACGACGTCGCGAACCCCCAAGCACTTTGATGCACTGGACGCTTTTGGCACCGCTGTTGTCCGCGGCATTCAAAACGGTTTGCATCTGAATCATTTTTCTATTCTCTGTTACTTACGAAAGCTAATCCGGCCCGAGGCTAGATCGCTTTGGTAATTATCTCGTCAAGCGTCCATGACTTCGTCTTTGAAATCGGACGACACGCTTTGATCCTCACGGTGTCACCAATGTTTGTCTCATTGGCATCATCGTGGAAACGATATTTAGTTGAGCGAGTGATGAACTTGCCGTACATAGGATGACGTACACGACGTTCAACCAGCACAGTCCCGGACTTTTCCATTTTGTTACTGACAACTCGTCCTACGACAGTCCGCTGCAATGGCGCTTGCTGTTCACTCATGAGTTTTCACTCGCTTTTTGCTCTGTTGCTTGCTTCTGTGCGATCACAGTTTTAACTCGTGCAATGTTTTTCTTCGCCTGGCCAAACAAGTGAGGTCGCACCATTTGCCCTGAGCCCTGCAACATACGCAGGTTGAATTGTTCTTTTCTAAGTGCAACCAGCTCTTTCTCGAGCTCGTCAACTTGCTTTTCACGCAAATCAGATGCTTTCATTACGCTACAGTCCTCACGACAAATGCTGTTTGCACAGGCAATTTAGCAGCAGCTCGGGCAAAAGCCTCGCGTGCGATCTGCTCGCTAACACCTTCCATTTCATATAACACTTTGCCAGGCTGAATCTTAGCTACCCAGTACTCCACGTTACCCTTACCTTTACCCATACGTACTTCAATAGGTTTCTTGGTAATAGGAGTGTCCGGGAAGATACGAATCCAGATTTTACCGCCACGTTTAACGTGACGAGTCATGGCACGTCGGGCAGATTCAATCTGGCGGGCAGTGATTCGGCCACGAGCGGTGGCTTTCAGACCATACTCGCCAAAGCTGACCTTGTTACCAGACTGAGCAAGACCTCGGTTACGGCCTTTATGCTGCTTTCTGAATTTTGTACGTTTCGGTTGTAACATTTCTTATGTCCGAATCAGGCGCTAGCCGTCTGCTGTTTTTGGCCAGAGTTTTGATTTTGATTTTGGTTTTGTGCTTCACCACCGCGAACGTCGTCGAAGTCAAACACTTCACCTTTACATATCCAAACCTTGATACCGATAACGCCATAGGTGGTATGAGCTTCAGCCACGCCATAATCAATATCAGCACGCAGTGTGTGCAGAGGAACCTGACCATCGTGATACCACTCGCGACGTGCAATCTCGGCACCGTTTAATCGACCGGATACAGCGATCTTCACACCACGTGCACCCAGGCGCATCGTGTTGGTTAGTACGCGCTTCATTGCACGACGAAACATAACCCGGCGTTCAAGCTGCTGAGCAACCCCTTCTGCAACCAGCTGTGCATCAAGCTCCGGCTTGCGAATTTCAGATACATTGATCTTTACGTTGTTGATGTTCATATCGAGCATTGGCGCGATCACACGACGCAGCTTTTCAATGTCTTCACCCTTCTTACCGATAACGATGCCCGGGCGTGCAGTATGAACCGTGATCACAACAGCGCGCGATGGACGATCAATCTGAATACGGCTGACTGATGCATGCGCCAGTTTCTTTTTTAAGTACTTTCTGACTGCCATATCTTCATTGAGATAGTTGGCGTAGTCGTGACTATTCGCGTACCAGGTGGAGTTCCAGTCTGCAGAGATACCCAGACGAATTCCGATAGGATGGACTTTCTGACCCATGACTTACTCTCCCACTACCACAGTGATGTGGCTGGTGCGCTTCAAAATACGGTTTGCACGGCCCTTGGCTCGTGGCTGAATGCGTTTCATTGTTGGTCCTGCGTCTACCATGATTGCAGAGACTTTGAGCTCATCGATATCGGCACCATCGTTGTGCTCGGCGTTTGCTATCGCTGAATCCAGAACACCCTTCACGAGATCAGACGCTTTCTTGTTACTGAAAGTCAGAATCTCTAACGCTTTCTCTACTTCAAGGCCGCGCACCTGATCTGCGATCAGACGAACTTTCTGCGGTGAAATACGCGCGTGACGTAATTTAGCTTGAGTCGTCATTATCGAGCCTTCTTATCTGCAACGTGACCACGGTAAGTACGAGTCAGGGAGAATTCACCTAACTTGTGCCCTACCATGTTTTCACTGATCAGCACTGGCACATGTTGGCGGCCGTTGTGAACGGCAATCGTCAAACCGACCATTTCAGGACTGATCATCGAACGACGAGACCAGGTCTTGATTGGCTTCTTGCTATTAGCAGCCACCGCTTCATCTACCTTTTTTACCAGGTGATGATCGATGAATGGTCCTTTCTTAAGTGAACGTGGCACTGTAAGTTCTCTCTGGTTAGCCTAATTACTTGGCTTTTCTGCGACGAACAATCAGATTGTTCGTACGTTTGTTGGAACGAGTCTTGTAACCCTTGGTTGGTACACCAGTCGGACTGACCGGATGACGACCACCAGAGGTACGACCTTCACCACCACCATGCGGGTGATCGACCGGATTCATCGCAACACCGCGAACAGTAGGTCTGACACCACGCCAGCGTTTCGCACCGGCTTTACCCAGTTTGCGCAGCGAGTGTTCACCGTTGCTGACCTCACCAATCGTTGCACGACAGTCAACCAGCACCTTGCGCATCTCACCAGATCTGAGTCTGAGAGTGGCGTATGCACCTTCACGGGCAACATACTGCACTGATGCACCGGCACTGCGAGCCATCTGCGCGCCTTTACCAGGCTTGAGCTCTATACAGTGAACCGTTGTACCTACCGGAATATTCGACAATGGCAGCGTATTGCCAGGCTTTATTGCGGCTTCACGACCGGATAACACCGTGTCACCTGTTGAAAGCTTGTTGGTAGCAATAACGTAGGTGCGTTCACCGTCTGCATACTTAAGCAGAGCAATGTGCGCTGTACGGTTTGGATCGTATTCAATACGCTCAACAACCGCAGGAATGCCGTCCTTGTTGCGCTTAAAATCAATAATACGGTAACGCTGCTTGTGACCACCACCGCGGTGGCGAACCGTAATTCGACCGGCAGAGTTGCGCCCGCCCGACTTACTTTTCTTAGCTAGCAGTGGCTCCCAGGGGCCACCTTTGTGTAACTCACTGTTGACGACACGAACCTGATGACGTCTGGCCGGCGAGGTAGGTTTGGTTTTATGCAGTGCCATGGTTTAGCTCTCGAGTCCCATGTAATCGATGTCCTGCCCTTCAGCAAGACGCACTATCGCTTTACGGGTAGTCGGGCGGCGACCAATCGTCTGGCCACGGACTTTTACCTTGCCCTTAATGTTGGCGATTCGTACCGACACAACATTGACCTTGAAAAGCTTCTCAATCGCATTCTTCACTTCAAGCTTGGTAGCGGTAGGCACCACCTTGAAAGTGTGCTGGCCTGCGAGCTCAGCCTGCATTGAGGTTTTTTCTGACACCACTGGCGCCAGTAAAACGTTGTACATGCGTTCTTCATTCATGAGAGACGCTCCTCAATCTTTTTCACGGCTTCAGAGGTCATCACAACATTCTTGTGTCGAAGCATGATGTACGGGTTGATGCCCTCAACGTCAGTAGTTGAGACGTGTGGGAAGTTACGACCCGCCATGTGGAGGTTGTCGTTAACACCGGCATCAATGATCAGAGCATCTGTCATGTCCCAGTCTTTAAGCGCTGTACGCAACTCTTTTGACTTCGGAGCTGAAACCGGAATTGAATCAACCACGGTCAGTCGACCACTGCGAACGAGCTCAGAGAAAACAGAGCGCATTGCAGCGCGATACATCTTTTTGTTTACCTTCTGACTGTAGTCGCGCTTGGAAGAGGCGAAAGTCACACCGCCACCTTTCCAGATCGGGCTACGGATAGTACCGGCACGTGCACGACCAGTACCTTTCTGACGCCACGGTTTAGCACCGCCACCACTGACCTGCGAGCGTGTCTTTTGTGCACTGTTACCAGAGCGCGCGCCTGCCATGTAAGCATTGACGACCTGATGAACCAGTGTCTCGTTATAAGGCGCGCCGAATACATCATCCGAGACGGTTACTGCTGCACCTGTTTTAGCTTGCAATTCCATAGTCGACCTTATTCGCCAGCGCTGCTGTCAGCATTGTTATCGTTAGCGCCCTGGTCGGCGCTCTGGTCAGACGCATCGTTCGCCTGAGCTGCTTCTGCTGCTGCCGCTTTCTTCTCTTCAAGCTCGGCCTTGGTGGCAAGCTTGCTGTCTTTAGCTTTCATAGAAGGCTTGACCAGTACGTCGCTGCCTTTAGCTCCCGGGACGCTACCGCTGATCAACAGCAGGTTACGCTCTACATCAACCCGAACGACTTCTAGATTCTGTTGGGTTCTGCGTACAGCACCCATGTGACCGGCCATACGCTTACCTTTGAATACACGGCCTGGTGTCTGGTTCTGGCCAATTGAGCCAGGTGCTCTGTGCGAAACAGAGTTACCGTGAGTCGCATCCTGCATTTTAAAGTTGTGACGCTTAACACCACCGGCAAAACCTTTACCAATAGTGACACCACTGACATCGACCTTCTGGCCCTGAGCGAAACGGTCAACGCCGAATTCGTCACCAACAGCAATCTCGTCTGCTGTGCCTTCGGTGCGGAATTCCCACAGACCACGGCCAGCTTCTACACCACAGGATTTAAAGTGGCCGATCTCGGCCTTGCTCAGCAGTGAAACACGACGTTCGCCCGCAGTTACCTGCATGGCCTCGTAGCCGTCTTTCTCAACAGTCCTGAGCGCAGTGACACGATTCGGTGCCACCTGAACAACGGTTACAGAAACCGCGTTGCCAGCGTCGTCAAAAACGCGAGTCATACCGGCCTTCCGGCCGACAATGCCCATCGTCATTAGTATTCTCCAAATATAAACGGTTGCAAAAAACTGAAACACTCAACGCTGTCACCAGCGTCAGATATAGCCTAGCTGCCTGCAACCACTCAAGACCAAGATCTCAAGGAAGGATTCTTCTACAGCTAGCCGCCCAGTATAGCAGGAGGATTTCACTCCTGTCACGCTCGGATGACTAATTGGCCCGATTTTTATTTCCGGACCGAAATATAGAAGCCCTAACTCAGCTTAATTTGTACATCCACACCGGCTGCCAGGTCGAGCTTCATCAAAGCATCAACCGTTTTGTCAGTCGGATCGACAATATCCATCAGACGCTTGTGCGTCCGTATTTCATACTGATCTCGCGCATCTTTATTAACGTGCGGCGAAACCAGTATGGTAAAACGCTCTTTCTTAGTCGGCAGAGGAATAGGACCAAGAACCCGCGCTCCTGTGCGCTTGGCAGTCTCGAGAATTTCTCTCGCTGACTTGTCGATCAGACGATGATCAAACGCTTTGAGCCTGATACGGATAGTTTGTGTCGGGGAGACGGCCATGTTCTTGTCCTTTACTCTTTGTCTCGATTAAGCGTGTATTTTAGAAACGACGCCGGCGCCAACGGTTCGGCCACCTTCACGGATCG
>CAZQKJ010000068.1:0-12574 GCA_964593315.1 uncultured Granulosicoccaceae bacterium | reverse complement strand
GAGAATCCCGATGTCCTTTTTTATCTCAGATGCCCATGCACAGGCCGCCGGCGGCGGACAGGGTTCACTTATCAGTCTGTTGTTGCCTTTCATGCTACTGCCGATCTTCTACTTTCTGATGATCCGGCCACAGCAAAAGCGTGTAAAAGAACACAAGGCAATGGTTGAGGCGCTGAAGAAGGGCGATGAGATTATTACCAACGGCGGCTTGGGCGGCACGATTACCAAGGTCAATGATGGTTTTTTCCAGGTCAAGATCGCTGACAATGTCGAGGTGACGGTCCAGCAGGGGGCGGTGGCCAATCTGTTGCCCAAGGGCACTTTGAAAAAAGTATGACGCCAGCACCTTTCAATCCGTACATTTGCGCCTATCTTTAATGTTGTTGCAATAAATTGTCCTCAGCCGCCGTTAGTGCGGTTGATGCCTGCCGACCCGGGCAGGACGTTCGAAAATCCCTCGTGGTCCAATAATGATTAATAAATATCCTCTGTGGAAGTATGTGTTGCTGGCGGCTGTGGTGTTTGCAGGCTGTTTGTTCGCGCTTCCAAATCTCTACGGCGATGACCCGGCAGTGCAGATATCGCCGCGCAATGGCGTGCTTGATCCTGGTCTTGAAGCAGAGATCACCACAACCCTTGAGGAAGGCGGCGTCGAAAACTTTCGCCTGCGACCAGACGATGGACGGTTGCTGGCGTTGTTCGAGGACGGTGACTCCCAGCTTATGGCGCGCGATCTTATTCAGCAAAGCCACAGCAATCGCAATACTGTGGCGCTGAACCTGGTGCCGGCTACACCCGACTGGCTCAGAGCGATAGGCAAACCCATGGGGCTCGGTCTCGATCTGCGCGGTGGTGTGCACTTTTTGATGGAGGTTGATATCGCAGCCGCCATATCTCAGGCAGAGGCTTCCTATATTGATGCGTTTCGAACCTTTCTTCGCGGAGAGAAGATACGCTTTCGCGGGGCTCAGCAAACTCCTGATGGTATCAATGTCAGGTTTGATGACGAAGAACGCCGCGATGCAGCGTTCACCGCTCTGCGCAGTGAGTACCTTGACCTTGAGCTAAACCAGGTAGAAGCCGACGGCAACTTTCTTATCAATGCCAGGCTTACCGAGGTGGCGCGCGAGAACGAGCGCCGTGCAGCGCTGGATCAAAACATTATTACGCTGCGAAACCGGGTGAACGAACTCGGTGTGGCAGAGCCGATTGTGCAGCAGCAGGGTCGCGAGCGGATTGTCGTGCAATTGCCCGGTGTGCAAGACACAACCGTTGCCAAAGAAATTCTCGGTGCAACAGCCACGCTGGAATACCGCATGGTCAGTGGTACCTATACAGATTGGACCAGTGCACAAGAGACGGGTCGGGTGCCACCTAACGCCAAGCTGTATACATTACGTGAGGACGGCAGTCCGGTCTTGTTAGAGCGTCAGGTTATTGTGACCGGTGATCAGATTAAAGATGCATCCTCCGGTATTGATACCCAAAGCGGCTCACCTGCGGTATTCATTAATCTTGATGGTGCCGGTGCCAAGCGTATGCAGAAAATCAGTGCGGATAACGTGGGTAATTCGATGGCTGTAGTGTTCATCGAAAACCAGGTCACCACTGAAAAGAAAGGCGATGAATTTGTCAAAACCCGCAAGCGAGTAGAGCAGGTTATTAACGTTGCGACTATTCGCGATGTGCTCAGCCATCGTTTCCAGACTACCGGGCTCGATACCAATGAAGCGCGCAGTCTTTCCCTGTTGCTGCGAGCAGGGGCATTGAAAGCGCCGGTTGAGATTGTTGAAGAGCGGACCGTTGGACCGAGTCTGGGTCAGGAAAACATCGATAAGGGCAGAATCTCGGTCTTGATTGGGCTGGCTCTGGTGTTGATCTTTATGGTGATTTACTACAAGTCTTTTGGCGTGATTGCTAATCTGGCACTGGTGACCAATCTTATTTTGATAGTGGCGTTATTATCGATGTTGCCAACCTCGCTTACCTTGCCGGGTATAGCCGGGATTGTACTTACCGTTGGTATGGCGGTTGATGCCAACGTGCTTATTTTTGAACGAATAAGAGAAGAGCTGCGCAATGGCAGTAAAGTGCAGGAAGCGATTCATGCGGGCTATGAAAAAGCGTTTGTGACTATTGCTGATGCGAACGTCACTACGTTGATTGCGGCGGTGGTGTTGTTTGTATTTGGTACCGGGCCTATTAAGGGGTTTGCTGTGACGTTGTCTATAGGCATCATCACTTCGATGTTCACTGCTATTTTTGGCACCCGCGCTATTGTGAACTGGCGTTATGGTGGCAAAAAGCTTGAAAGCTTGCCAATTTAAGGCAATGAGAGCTCAGTGCTAAATCCCCTTCTGTTTAATCAAGACCAATAAGTGATCGGTATCGATGGCTAAGACACAGCAAAATTTTGACGTACGCTTTGATATTATGGGTTTGCGTAAACCCGCAACGATACTCTCGGCGGCACTATTAATATTTTCTATCGCCATGCTTGTGCTACGCGGTCTGAACTTCGGCATCGACTTCACTGGTGGATACATTGTAGAAGCGGGTTTTGAGCAGCCGGCGGAGCTTCCGGCTATTCGTGAGGCGCTGGCCGCCAACGGTTTTGAAAGTGCAGTTGTACAGCACTTTGGAACCACCACAGAAGTACTGGTGCGATTAGTACCGACTGAGGGCTTGACCGGCGCTAAAGTTAACACTGACGTTGACCGTGTGTTGAATGATGTCGGGCAGGGTGTCGCCACTATGCGACGAGTAGAGTTTGTCGGTCCGCAAGTGGGTGAAGAGTTGCGAGAGCAGGGCGGGCTTGCAGTATTGATAGCGCTCGCAGCTATCGTGGTGTATGTATGGCTTAGATTCGAAAAGAAGTTCTCGGTGGGTGCTGTGGCCGCACTGGTGCACGATGTTATAATTACGCTGGGCTTTTTCGCATTGACTCAAATCAACTTTGATTTGAGTGTGCTGGCGGCAATTCTTGCGGTAATCGGGTATTCACTCAACGATACCATTGTTGTGTTTGACCGGATACGTGAGAACTTCAGAGCAATACGTAAGAAGAAGCCGATTGAAATTATGAATATTTCGATCAACCAGACTTTGTCTCGTACCATCATTACATCACTGACCACGTTGCTGGTATTGTTTGCTTTGTTCCTGTTGGGTGGGGAGTCGATCCACAGCTTTTCGATTGCACTGATTATCGGTGTTGTTGTGGGTACTTATTCCTCGATTTATGTTGCAAGCTCTGCGGTGCTTGCGATGGGTCTGACACGTGAAGATTTGTTGGTTGTTCAGAAAGAAGGCACTGAACTCGACGATATTCCCTAACTGATCACAGTTGGCGGCCCACAGTTAGTTAAGAATGTACGGCTCTCGCCATCGTGAAGAGAGTCCAGGGCCGGCCAGAATAACTGGTTGATGCGAAGCTCAGACCTCGTAGACGTGGAGTGCTTTGAAGCTTCGAACCATCTGATCAAATACCCTCGGTGAAGCCGCGACGATATTGCCCGTTTCAAGCCAGCCGTCTTCACCTTTGGTGTCACCGACCAGTCCGCCTGCCTCACGCACAATCAGTGCGCCTGCGGCAACATCCCAGGATTTAAGATTGTACTGCCAGTAACCGTCGAGGCGTCCTGCCGCAACATAGGCAAGCTCCAATGCTGCTGAGCCCTGTCTGCGAACACTGGACGCATTGGTCGAGAAGTGATTCAGGGTTTTTTTGTACGCTTCATAGTCGTTTTGATCATTGTTGGAAAATCCGGTTGCCAACAGCGCGCTTTCAAGGCCTGCACATTTACTGACCCGTAGGCGTTTGCCATCCAGTGTTGCGCCTGCACCTCGAGATGCGGTGAATAGTTCCTGACTGACCGGGTTATAGATCACGGCCTGTTCCATTCGATTTTTATGTGCCACAGCAATCGACACACAAAATGCCGGGTAACCGTGTAGATAATTCTTCGTGCCGTCCAGTGGATCGATGTACCATTTGAAGTCAGCGTTTTCGTTGCCGATGATGCCGTTTTCTTCACAGATAAACTGGTGGTCCGGATACGAACGTTGGAGTACTGATACGATCTCGGCTTCTGTCAGTTGGTCAACTTCAGATACCGGATCATTTTTACCTTTGGAACTGATGGTAATGCTGTCAAGCCTATCCATATATTTGGTTAATACACGGCCACCGGCGCGAGCGGCGCGAACGGCTATGTTAAGCATCGGGTGCATGAGGCGAAGGCTCCTGAAAGCAATCAAGGGTAAAGCGGCAAGAATACACTTAATAGCCTCGGTTATTTGTGATGGTCGTGAAATTGTTGCTACCCGGTGGTGTCTGTGAACGCCGCGCAAGTTAAATTTGTTCTGGTCGAGACCAGCAGTGGCGGCAACATTGGTGCGGCGGCCAGGGCAATGAAAACCATGGGGTTGTCTGATCTGGCTCTGGTTAATCCGTGTGAGTTCAGAACCTATGAGTGTTACTCACGTGCCTCCGGGGCGGACGACTTGCTCGACTCGGCCAGTGTTTGTGCCACGCTTGAAGAGGCAATTGCAGACTGTACGCTGGTTATTGGTACCAGCGCCCGGTTGCGCACATTGAGCTGGCCGCAAATAGAGCCACATGAAATAGTGCAGGCGTTTGCGTCCAGCACCGTGCCTGATACGGATGAACAGATTGGGCGATTGGCGATTGTGTTTGGCCGCGAGCGCAGCGGCTTAACCAACGCCGAGTTAGCGTTGTGTTCGCAGTTGGTCGTGATTCCTTCGATGCCGCAGTTCAGTTCGCTAAACATATCGGCGGCGGTGCAGGTGTTAGCCTATGAGTTGCGTCGTGGTGTGTTGGCGCAGGATGAATCATTGTCACAGAACACGGGCCAGAACACGGCATCGAAGCTCCCGCCCGGTGAGCTGCCTGCCACTCATGATGAACATGAGCATCTGTACGCTCATATGCAATCGACAATGATTGAAACCGGCTATCTGGATCCTGAAAACCCGCGCATGATGATGCCGCGGATGCGCAGGCTATTTAACCGTGCTGCGATGAATCGAAGCGAAGTGCAGTTGCTGCGAGGTTTGCTGGCCTCGCTTGATAAGTTAGCCAAAAAGATGAAATCAGAACAATAATTGACGTTTTTGGCCTCGAACCCTTTGATTTCTACTTAGAATCCTTATAATTCCTGAGTAATTCAATCAGGTACTAACGATGTTCGCGCAAATCAAAGAAGACATTTACTGTGTTTTTGATCGCGACCCTGCCTCACGGACAGTGTTTGAGATTCTCACTACCTATCCTGGCACGCACGCCTTGTTGTTGCATCGCCTGTCCCATTACCTGTGGGGCAAAAAGCTCAAGTGGCTGGCGCGTGCGATTTCGTATATTGGTCGCTGGTTTACCGGTATTGAGATTCACCCGGGTGCGACGGTGGGTCGTCGATTCTTTATCGACCATGGTACCGGGGTTGTGATTGGTGAGACGGCAGAAATTGGTGATGACGTCACTCTTTACCATGGGGTGACTCTGGGCGGTGCCACCTGGAACAAGGGTAAGCGTCACCCGACCATTGGCAATAATGTTGTGGTGGGAGCAGGTGCCAAGATTCTCGGGCCGATAGTCGTGGGCGACAATGCGCGTATTGGTTCGAATGCCGTGGTGGTAAAAGAGGTGCCGCCCAATGCAACGATGGTGGGTATTCCGGCGCGTCAGGTCGGAACCAAGCTCACTCTCGCTGAGGTCAGGAAAGAGACAGCGGACAAGATCGGCTTTGATGCCTACGGGGTTACCGACGATTTGCCTGATCCCATGGTTGAGGCAATCAACAAGATGCTCGATCATATTCACGCCACCGATCAGCGTTTCGAGGAAATGCGTTGTGCGCTTCGAAAATTAGGCGAACACGTAGACACAATAGAGCCTCTTGAGATGGATACCTGGATGAAAGACTGCCGTGAGCAGATCAGCAGTGCTGGGGGTGCTGCCGGGGGTGCTGGAAGTAGCGAGGAAGACACGGACAGCACACAGCCTAAAAGTGCTGTGAATACTTGATTTTCAAGGCGCTTCAGGCGGCATTTTCGCCACTAAAGTGATCTGTAATACTTGACTGATTTTGTAGGATATGTAAACTGGATGCGGTGTCTGAGGTGAACTCATGAAGCTGACAACCCGTGGCAGATATGCCGTTACCGCTATGCTCGATTTGGCGCTTCATGCCGAGCAGGGGCCGATCAGTCTGGCTGACATCTCGGAGCGTCAGGAGATCTCCCTCTCTTATCTGGAGCAACTGTTTTCCAGACTCCGGCGTGGCAAGCTTGTTGAGAGCACGCGCGGCCCGGGGGGCGGGTATCGAATTTCCAGTCCTCTGGCGCAGGTTTCCATCGCGGAGATCGTGCGCGCAGTAAACGAATCAGTGGATACCACACAATGCGGTGGTCAGAAGAATTGTCATCAGCATGGTCGGTGCCTCACTCATGATTTATGGGAAGGGCTCAGCGAGCAGATTGATGCTTTCTTAAGCGGTATCAGTCTTCAGGACCTGATAGACCGTGAGCAAGTGAGAAGAGTCGCGGAACGACAAGATAACCTTGTGCAGTTTCGTCAGAGTGTTAATTAATCAGTCTGTAGCAATAGCCTGCAGTCATTAGCGAGAGAGCAAGTGGGAAATCTGAATATACCTGTATACCTTGACTACTCGGCCACTACCCCGGTCGATGAGCGTGTTGCAAAGGCAATGATGGACTGCCTGACGCTGGAAGGAAATTTTGGCAACCCGGCTTCGCGTTCGCACGTGTTTGGCTGGAATGCCGAAGATGCCGTTAGTGAGGCGCGCGAGAATGTCGCAAAGCTGATTGGAGCCAATCCGAAAGAGATCGTCTGGACTTCCGGTGCAACTGAATCGGACAACCTTGCGATCAAAGGTGCTGCGCACTTTAATTCCAGTAAGGGTAAGCACATCATAACTGTCAAAACAGAGCACAAAGCGGTGCTTGATGCCTGTCGCCAGTTGGAGCGTGAAGGTTTTGAAGTGACTTATCTTGATCCGGAAGATAACGGCCTGGTAGACATCACCAAACTGGCTGACGCAATTCGAGAAGATACAACGCTTGTATCGATTATGCATGTGAACAACGAGATTGGTGTTATTCAGGACATCGAGGCTATCGGTGCACTGACGCGTTCCAAAAAGGTGCTCTTCCACGTTGATGCGGCGCAGAGCCCGGGCAAGGTGGCTATTGACGTTGATGCGATGAACGTCGATCTGATGTCATTGTGCGCACATAAAGTTTATGGGCCAAAAGGCATTGGTGCACTATACGTACGTCGCAAGCCACGTGTTCGCATTGAAGCGCAAATACATGGTGGTGGGCATGAGCGCGGTATGCGTTCCGGAACGCTCGCTACCCACCAGATAGTTGGCATGGGTGAGTCTTTTCGCATTGCTCACGAAGAAATGGATAAAGAAAACGCCAGAGTGGAAAAGATGCGTGACCGTCTGTACGACGGTTTAAAAGACATGGAAGAGGTTTATTTGAATGGTGATCTGGAACAACGCATTCCGGGTAACCTGAATATCAGTTTTAATTTTGTCGAGGGTGAGAGCTTGATGATGTCTTTAAAGGACATCGCTGTATCCAGTGGGTCAGCCTGTACCAGTGATAGTCTGGAGCCATCCTATGTGCTTCGAGCGCTGGGTCGCAATGACGAACTGGCGCATAGCTCTTTGCGTTTTACATTGGGCCGCTTCACCACTGAAGAAGAAGTAGACTTCACCATTCAGGAAGTTCGACAGGCAGTTGAGAAATTGCGTGACCTTTCACCGCTTTGGGATATGTTTAAAGACGGCGTTGATATGGATTCTGTTCAGTGGGCTGCACATTAATTTTTTTCTAATTATTAAAGGAACTCATCATGGCTTATAGCGACAAGGTAATTGATCATTACGAGAACCCTCGCAACGTTGGCAAACTCGATGCTGACAGCAAAAATGTGGGTACAGGTATGGTTGGCGCACCGGCATGTGGCGATGTAATGCGACTGCAAATCCAGGTGGACGACAACGGTGTCATTGAAGACGCCAAATTCAAAACCTACGGGTGCGGTTCTGCGATTGCGTCTTCATCTCTGGTGACAGAAATGGTCAAAGGCAAAACGCTGGACGAAGCCGCAGCCATCAAAAACATGGAAATAGTAGAAGAGCTTGCACTGCCGCCGGTTAAAATTCACTGCTCAGTACTGGCTGAAGACGCCATTGCTGCGGCGATTGCGGATATCCGTGCCAAGCAAGACGGCAAAGCAGAGTCTGCCGCTTAAGGGTTTGGTCGACCTATGGGTTTGATCAACGAGTCGGGTTGGATTACCAGCCCGAATCTCGCTACGGATAATAGCAGGCGATAGCACTGTAAAATGGCAATCACAATGACAGACGCGGCAGCAGACCGTGTAAAAAACTTTCTTGAAAACCGAGGCAAAGGCATTGGTTTGCGCTTGGCTGTGCGTACTACCGGATGTTCCGGTATGGCATATGTGCTTGAGTTTGCGGACGAGCTTGATGAGGGCGATACCGTTTTTGAAGATAATGATGTCAAGGTCGTGATTGACCCAAAAAGTCTTGTGTACCTTGATGGCACGGAAGTGGATTTTGGCAAGGAAGGTCTCAACGAGGGCTTTAAGTTTAATAATCCCAATGTCAAAGACGAATGCGGATGCGGGGAAAGCTTCAACGTTTAAGCTTTCACAGTTTGCATCCAATGCATGCTCTGATCTTTTTCTCTACCTGAACTACCTCTTGTTGGTTGTTCATTCCTAATAAATTGTTGCAACAAAACAGCACTTGCGAAGTCGGGTTAATTGGAAATCGATAACTTCAATTTTGATCAGAACTACTTCGATCTTTTCGGCTTGCCCGCCAGCTGCGAGTTAGATGAAGCAACACTGCGCGAAAGTTTTATGTCAATGCAGCGCCAGTACCATCCGGATCGCTTTGCTGCTGCCTCTGATGCTGTACGTCGTCGGGCGGTTCAGATCGCATCACATATTAATAGTGCCCACCAAACGTTGCAGGTGCCGCTGCACCGTGCTGAGTATTGTCTTAAGCTTGCGGGGCTTGATACTGATGTGGAGACCGACACCAAAATGGATCCCATGTTTCTGATGCAACAGATGGAGCTGAGGGAGTCGTTGGAAGACGTGCCATCAAGCGCTAAGCCGTTTGATGCATTGGATGATGTTAGAGATGAAATAGACGGGTTGGTGCAAACCACCTCCAAAGAGGCGGCAGATTTACTCGCAAATGAAAAGTTCGACGAGGCGCGTGACTGTGTGCGACGTTGGCAGTTTCTTGAGAAGCTTGCATCAGAGGCTAACTCACTTGAAGCACAACTTGATGAAGCCTAGTTATCATTGTCTCTATGGTTGCCGTGCGGTGTTCAATGCATTGGCGTCCAAAGCATTCGGAGCGCACAGCGGCTTGCAGTCTAATGACAGGGCGTGGCAATAGTTATGGCGCTACTGCAAATTTCAGAGCCAGGAGAATCTACTGCACCACACCAGCATCGGCTGGCTGCAGGAATTGATCTTGGAACAACTAATTCACTGGTGGCTACGGTTAGAAGTGGTCAGGCTGCTGTATTGCCGGATGAGCAGGGTGAGGTGATTTTCCCGTCGGTTGTTCGCTACGGCGAAGAGGGTGTGATAGCCATCGGTCAGCAGGCGCGAGATCAGGCTGCAAGTGATCCTTACAACACCATAGCTTCGGTAAAAAGATTGATTGGCCTGAGCGCAGATGCTATTGCATCGTCTGCTGTGGGTATGATGTTCAAATTAGCTAAAACAGATTCTACCGTGCCGAGAATCGCAACGGCTGCAGGTGCTAAAACTGCCATCGAAGTGTCAGCAGACCTGCTCAAGGCGCTTCGCGTTCGCGCCGAACAAAGTCTCGGTGGAGAGCTGGGTGGTGTGGTAGTCACAGTACCTGCCTACTTTGATGATACCCAGCGTCAGGCAACCAAAGATGCGGCGCGTCTGGCGGGTTTGAATGTCTATAGACTGGTCAATGAACCGACGGCTGCGGCCATTGCTTACGGGCTTGATGCTCAGGACGCCGATTCAACCATAGCGGTATATGATCTTGGTGGTGGCACGTTTGACATCTCGATCCTCAAACTAGAACGCGGTGTCTTTGAAGTATTGTCTACTGATGGTGATACCGCGCTCGGTGGTGACGACATAGATCAATTAGTGGTTGACTGGTTTGTAGCACAGCACAACATTGAAGTCGGCACAGATGCGGGATTGCAGCGATTGTTGCTTGATCAGGCGCGCGGGGTAAAACACGCTTTGTCAGAGGCTGGTCACACAGAGTTTGAGATAGAGTATCAAGGTGATGTTTTTAACAGCTCGCTAACTCTTGATGTTTTTAATGCCTTGCTTGAAGGTCTGGTTGAGCGCACGCTTAAGTCTTGCAGGAGTGCACTGCGTCAGGCAAAACTAAAAAAGGATCAGATAGACAACATTGTGATGGTGGGTGGTTCCACACGTGTGCCTGCGGTAAGAACGTCCGTGAGTTCATTTTTTGGTCGTGAAGTGCTGGTGGATATTAATCCTGATGAAGTCGTGGCTATTGGGGCGGCACTACAGGCTGATGTATTGGCTGGGAACAAACCTGATAGTGACATGCTTCTGCTTGATGTGATTCCCCTGTCGTTGGGTTTGGAAACTCACGGTGGCCTGGTTGAGCAGATTATTCCAAGAAATACCACTATTCCTGTAGCGAAGGCTCAGGAGTTCACCACGTTCAAAGACGGTCAAACTGCCATGGCTTTGCACATAGTGCAGGGAGAGCGGGATCTGGTTAGAGATTGTCGTTCACTGGGTCGCTTCGAACTGCGCGGTTTTAACCCGGCGGTAGCCGGGCAGGCAAGAATACAGGTGACATTGCAAGTCGATGCGGACGGGCTACTCACAGTATCTGCGGTTGAAAAAGTCAGTGGAGTGCAGGCTGAGGTGCAGATTAAGCCATCTTATGGCCTGCTCGATTCCGAGATAGAATCGATGATAAAAGACTCAATGACTCACGCTAAAGAAGATGTGGCAGCGCGTATGTTGCAGGAGCAAAGAGTAGAGGCTGAGCGTGCAATAGAGGCGCTTGATGCCGCGATGAGTAAAGACGCTGATCAGTTCCTTGATCAGAGTGAGAAACAAAAAATACTTGCTGCGAAGCAAACGGTTTTAGATACTCGAGAAAAAGATGATAGTGAGGCGATTAAAAACGCCTTGCGTGATCTTGAATCGGTGAGTGAAATCTATGTTTCGCGTCGCATGAACGCTTCCGTGGGTGATGCGATGAAAGGCAAGCATATTGATAGCTATAAAGAACAGGACAATCCATCCTAATGCCAAAAGTAACCATAAAGCCGCACCCGGAAATATGCCCTGAAGGTGCTGAGTTTGAAGCTCCGTCGGGTACCTCTATCTGTGATGCTATGTTATCGCAGCATGTGCATATTGAGCATGCCTGCGAGAAATCATGCGCCTGCACCACGTGCCATGTGTATGTTCGTACGGGTATGGATTCAATGGATGAAGCAACCGAGCTTGAGGAAGATTACCTCGATAAGGCCTGGGGTGTTGATCCGGACTCACGATTAAGTTGTCAGGCTATCATCGAGGATGAAGACCTGATTATTGAAATTCCGAAGTACACCATCAATATGGTGTCTGAAGCCCCCCATTAGATTGGAGAATGCCAGTGTCTCTTAAATGGACAGATACCCTCGATATAGCGATAGAGCTGGTCGATACCCACACCACAGTCGATCCGCTACAAATTCGATTTACCGATCTGCACAAATGGGTCACTGAGTTGCCGGATTTTGACGATGATCCCGAAAAATCGAATGAGAAAATCCTTGAGGCCATTCAGATGGCCTGGATTGAGGAAAACGAGTAGGCCTTGCTGTTGGAGAGACTTGGTTACCCGAAAACCTTACCAAAACCCCTGCAGAAGGAAAAATAACAGCTAATATTTGACGATTGTGGAGCGCGCGAGTAGACTCGCGTGCTCAGTGTTCGGGGCATAGCGCAGCCTGGTAGCGCATCTGCTTTGGGAGCAGAGGGTCGCAGGTTCGAATCCTGCTGCCCCGACCAACTTATTGTGTACCCCGGGTCATCAATGTTGACCAGATCTCGAGGCTTTTTGTATTGAAGCACTCAGTTTCGAGAACAGCATCTTGGCTCCGGTGAAGTGAAGTACTGAAGCAGTAAAAGTGAAGTAGGAGTAGTAAACTCCGGATAACGAGGTTATGCGCCCGTAGCTCATTTGGATAGAGCATCGGCCTTCTAAGCCGAGGGTAGCAGGTTCGAATCCTGCCGGGCGTGCCATTCCCGGTTCGAATTGCCCGATAATCATCGGTGCCGGTATCGGCCGACTACTCTGGTTGACCACGCATGACGCGGGTTGGTCAGAGCTTGATCATCAATATGATCATGGCTGTGCAAGCATAGGGTCGGGCAGAGTTAGGAAGGTTCAGTGGTGGGCGTAGCTCAGTTGGTAGAGCGCAGGATTGTGATTCCTGTGGT
>CAZQKJ010000067.1:0-12589 GCA_964593315.1 uncultured Granulosicoccaceae bacterium | reverse complement strand
GTTATCACCAAGCCGACACAATCGGTATTACACTGGCCATTAATGGTGTGGCCATTGCCCTCGACTGTCACTCCGGGAGTAGATAACGTGTATTTGGTTTTTAGAACCTCGTCACTTAATGTGAGGTTTTCTGTCAGGTTGATCACTTCATTAACGCGCTGAACATCAGTGAGACAACCTGCTGTTAACAGCGGTACCGCGAGTATGAAAAGGCGCATGTTCCGTTCCGCTCTAAAAGCGCGATATTTTTCCAGAGCAGTGCTGGAATATCCGAGCACACCATCACACTGATTCCGGACTTAGACACAAGTCCGCTTCAACTACCGTGTATGTTTGCTTAAAAACCAGTAACTTGGAGCATGAACTTCAGAAACAACAACCTTTAGCGAAAATCACACGTTGTGTGAGGTATGCGCTATAAAGAAATTTTCAAAAAAAACCGGGGAACTTATAAATGTGAAAAATCCGGATCAGCACCATTTGCAACTGATATATCCGATAGGAAAACACTCTCATTCAGCCGGCATTGCGGGACCTGGGCACCTTCCAATACAATTGTGACACTCCAACATATAAACGCTTAACAACAGGCCACCGATGACCACAGGAGCAATTTTTATAGGCTGCGGCAAGATCGCCACCGGAGCTGCCGCGATACTGCAAAACCAGGGCATCAGCACCACGGGTGTACGCCGTAATACTGCCTCGTTACCCAGTGCACTGCCATCAGTGTCAGCTGACGTACTAGACCCTGCAAGCCTTACATTTCTAGGCTCATCACAAGCAGATACCATTGTCTATTCACTTGCAGCCAGCACATACAATGAACAATCCTATCAAGACGCCTACATAACCGGTTTGCGTAACACAATCAATGCATTCAACCAGACGCAGGTTAAAAGACTAATATTCGTTTCATCAACAGCGGTGTATCACCAGAATGATGGCTCTATCGTCGATGAGTTGTCAGACACAACTCCCGCAAAATTCAACGGTAAAGTTATGCTGGAGGCAGAAAGCATTGCCCGTGATACAGGCATTGCGTGTGTAGTCAGACTCAGCGGTATTTACGGACATGGCAGGTTGCGCATGATCGATAGAGTACGCAATGGCCAATGCACGTCAGAGGATTCTTTAAGCTTCACCAACCGTATTCATGCAGACGATTGCTCTGGAATACTTGCCCATCTGACTACACTGGAATCTGTGCCAGAAATTTTAATTGGTAGTGACTCAAACCCGACAACAGCCACTGAAGTAGAAACATTTATAGCAGATACCCTCAAGGTAGAAAAACAGTACAACGCAGACGCTAACAATCCTTCCAGGAGAATTGCCGGAAGCAAACGCTGTAATAATCAGCGCTTGCTCTCAACCGGCTACAAACTAATTCATCCCGACTATAAAAGCGGATACACAGATCTTATAGAAAACTCCTGAGTAAAGAACTGCCTATTGTGAAAGTTGCTGGTAAGACCCGCAGGCATCCGGGTCTTCACACTCAGTCAGCATCAACGTGCCGAATACTGACGGTTGAAACCATGAACGATCAAGGCTGCTTCTTTCAAACCAGCCCCACTTGGCATCACGATCACCGCCATTATCGTCTTCGTTAACCTGCAAATCAAAACCGAAGGGCTTACCCACTTCTAAGCCTGCAGACTCCATATTGATCGCTATTTCATAGTAAGTACCCCAACTGGCACTACCGTTAGTCACCCTGTAATCGGCGGCGCGATAGAATATTCCAAGGCTTTGAGGGGATGCGCCAGATATATACGGTTGCCAGTCTTCACTACCCAATCGCAGTATCGCCTGAAAATCATTCACACCGTCATACTGTTCACCCTTACTGTTGTCACCGTCAATAAACAATTCAAGTGAATCATCATTCCAAGGATCAACTGAGTCAGAGTACGCACCACTTACAGTGTCATTGGTGAGTTTAACTTTGATATACAGGTTGGTACCATCATGCATTGCCTGCCAGGTTGTATACCCGGCTCCGTCAAGATAATCTTCTACTGGTGATGCCTGAAGGTTATCAATATCGTTGCGTACAGTTTCAAAGTCAGAAGTACCGGCAAGTACTGCATCACCCCAGCTATCTTCTCGATCAAAACCATCTATATCAGGGCGATCACTCACATAGGGCACCAGAACTTCAACGGTATCTATACCGAAGCTGGATGCCGCATCGCACAACTGACTGCCATCCCACGCAAACCCGCTAGCCGGAAAAGGCACATAAGTTCCGAGTCGAGCAGTACAATCTGAGCGGCTTGTGTGACAGTACTCTTCAAAGCTCACTGCCGTTGTCGTTGCCGGTTCACAGAAACTATTGGCCACCGGAGCACTCACGTTTGCTAGTGCTTCTTCTTGCGTAGTTTCGGTGTCGGCCTGAACATCTTCAGCCTGAGTGGTTTCAACCTGGGGGCTTTCTGATCCACCCTGATTCTGGTTTTCAGCCACAGAGATATTGGCCTGGTTATCCGCCTCGTTTTCTACTGGCGAGACCAGCGGCGTATCGGCTTGTACCACCACGTCAGCGTTTTGGTCTTCTGACGGACTTGTGCTTTGAGTTTCAACGTCGGTCGTTGCCACTGGCGCTGCACTGCTGACCACCTCAGAACCAATACCAACTTGCGCCGTGTTGCCACTACCAACACCTGCAGCACCGCCGGATTCACCAGATCCACCACAGCCGGCAAGTGCCAGCGCGATAGTCAAACTACTAATAATCTGTGCGTTTTTCATGACTTACTCCTTTACGTCATGACACATTATCAGACCTCCACGACAAAAACAACGTCATGACGTAAAACTGTCAGCAAAAAGTGAGAGAGAGGTTACAAAGTTCATAAGAAACTCCAGAGCATGGAAATCCCGCAGCTGAAGCTTGTTGCAGCACGACTAAACACTTACCAGTCTGGTCTGGTCACGTGTCATCGCGGTGACCCGAAAGCCTGATAGTAACCAGGACGCACACCCATGCTTTGTGTAGAACACCTGCAGCAGGCCAGATTGTGGCCGCCTGTCTGTTGAAGCGGTTTTTGCATCCGCGTGAAAGTCGCATAGCCGTTCTCAACATACAGAGGTCTAGCAAGAGTTACGGCGGCATCCAATCCTCGCTTCCAACCACATTATGTTATGTTGTATCATATCATTTCTTGGCAGCACTGCTTTGTAACCCAGACACAGAAGTTCGTTGTGGCCTTCCCACCCCTTCATACCGGCAGGTGTATCGGCGAGCTGATGCAGGAGCGCAAAGATCAGTCATCCAATCAATGTATTTCTAAACACTTAGAGAGTTCGGGAGAGTAAGGCCATGACAACCGGGGTTGAGATGAATCCAATTAACAGACTGCCTGTCACCGTATTGTCCGGTTTTCTCGGGGCCGGTAAAACAACCGTGCTCAGTCATATCCTGAACAATAGACAGGGCAAAAAAGTAGCCGTCATCGTCAATGACATGAGCGAGATAAACATCGACTCTGCGATAGTTCAGAACAACGTATCGTTAAATCGCAGCGAGGAAAAGCTTGTCGAAATGAGTAATGGATGTATTTGTTGCACGCTTCGGGAGGATTTACTACTAGAGATCAATGATCTCGCAAAAGATGGACGCTTCGATTATCTGGTCGTCGAGTCGACTGGCATTTCAGAGCCATTGCCTGTTGCGGAAACTTTTACTTTCGAAGATGAAGATGGCTCGTCTTTATCGCACGTCGCTAAACTGGACACAATGGTAACAGTAGTTGACGCTGTGAACTTTCTGACTGACTACGAGGAAGCCAGGTCACTTCAGGAAACCGGTGAATCACTGGGAGAAGAAGATGAGCGCAGTGTGTCAGACCTGTTGGTTGATCAGGTTGAATTTGCCGATGTTATTCTTGTCAGCAAAACCGATCTTGTTTCAAAAGCAGAGGTAGAAAAGCTCACAGCGATCCTAAAGTCACTGAATACAGAGGCTCGAATTGTCCCGATTAAGCAGGGCGAAATTGATGTTGACGAGGTGATCAACACTGACCTGTTTGATTTTGAGCGAGCACAGCAAGCACCTGGATGGTTGAAGGAAATGCGTGGTGAGCATGTGCCGGAAACTGAAGAGTATGGCATTGGCAGCTTTTGCTATGAAGCTCGCCGTCCGTTCAATCCCGAGAAGTTTTACAAGTTTCTCCACAGCACCGAAGATTACGGCAAATTGATTCGCTCAAAGGGCTACTTCTGGCTCGCGTCCAGACCTCAATTTGCCGGAAGCTGGAGTCAGGCAGGAGGCATTGCACAGTATGGTTTTGCAGGCATGTTCTGGAAGGCTGTACCAAAGGAGAACTGGCCCGCCGATGAAGAGTACGTAAAGTCTATCGAAAAACAATGGGTTGAGCCGTTCGGCGACATGCGTCAGGAACTGGTATTCATAGGACAAGGATACGATAAAGACGCTGTCACGCAGGCGCTTGACGAGTGCCTTTTAAGTGAAGAAGAAGTCCTTAGAGGCGTCGAATATTGGAAAACACTAAAAGATCCATTCCCTGCCTGGAAAGGCGAGGCATAGTATGCAGGCCGTGAGACCTTCACACGCTTACCTTTTCTATTGACGACTACAACAAATCGCCCGCGAGACCGGAAGCGTCATTGGTGGTAAACTCCGACCTGATGCTCTTTCAGAAGAGGATGAACCTGCCGCTACTCACCTGGACCTAATGCGACATAACACAACCACTATCACAGAGGCTTTAACTGAGGCTAAATGGCAGTGAAGACGTCGCAGCATAGCAGTAGCTCAGGCGAGCTCAATGAGCCAGAGCACACCAAAGGCCACATAGCGAGCAAGGATGGCGCAGGTTCGCACTGTTCAGAACATCAATGTTCCGGGCACCACGACCATGCCGCACACGCCGATCTCGATACCACCGATGGCCGTAAGCGAGTAGCAATCGCCTGTGCGATAACCGCTGTTTTTACAGTGGTTGAAGCTGTCGGTGGAATCATATCCGGCTCGCTCGCCCTGCTGGCTGATGCGGCGCACATGCTAACTGACTCTGCGTCACTGGCATTAGCGTGGCTTGGCTATTGGTTTGCAGCCAAGCCACCGGATGACAGTCGTCCGTTTGGATTTGGCAGAATGCGCGTTCTCGCAGCATTTGTTAACGGTATCGCACTGCTTGCGTTAGCCGCATGGATTATGGTCGAAGGTCTGCTGAGGCTCCTTAACCCGCAACCGGTTGTCGGTACCATCATGCTGGTCATCGCAATTGGTGGCTTAGTGATTAATCTGATCGCGGCTTTTGTGCTGCATGGTGGTGATAACAAAGACATCAACCTTTCCGGCGCTTTATGGCATGTCCTCGGTGACTTGCTGGGCTCAGTGGCGGCGATCACGGCCGCATTGGTGATCATGTGGACCAACTGGACGCCAATTGATCCATTGCTATCGATACTGGTCTCCCTGCTGGTGTTCGTTGCAGGCTTGCGTATTACAAAACGCGCCGGGCACATCCTGCTACAGGGCGCACCCAATGAACTGACACCTCCAGTATTGCGCTCCAGACTAATGGAAGAATTCAGTGAGATAGTAGATATACAGCCCGCGCACGTGTGGCAGCTAACAGAAGACAGACTCGTAGCTACTGTCTGCATAAAAGCTGAGACAAACACCTGTCTGGAAACCCTGCGGTCATCGGTGAAGCACTATCTACAAACTGAATTGCAAATTCATCTGATAACAGTTGAAGTGATCAGTGAACCGCACAAAAGCGCCATCGTTATAGCCAGTGAATCCAGCGCTAATGACAATCAACCTCCACCCGATGAGAGCCCTGCTCGATAAACCCTGTTCAATTAGTTCTAATTGGGGAGCCTGTTCTGGATCTTCCATGATTTGTTTCTGTTAGTTTGCACTGGGTGCGCTGCAAATAAGCCAACACAGCCCGTCTCCACATCTCAGGTCCCCAGGATTTATATCGATCCAGAACAGCTTGAAGACAAGGAAACTGCTCCACTATATCTCGCTTATGCCATTGCCAAATCTACGTGGGAGCCAACATACCTCAGCGACGGGTCGCCAGATAAACTGGCACAAGA
Organism: uncultured Granulosicoccaceae bacterium; assembly: GCA_964593315.1. Lineage (GTDB taxonomy): Bacteria > Pseudomonadota > Gammaproteobacteria > Granulosicoccales > Granulosicoccaceae. Next base: position 6,505 of record CAZQKJ010000067.1, on the reverse strand, counting down.
AGCCTACGCACAAACTACGATGCTCAGAGTGTGGATGGAAGCAAAAGACATTGATTCTGAAAAATCACATCCCACTCTGGATGTAATGGAAAACATATTGAATGCAGGATATTTGCGAGAAATGATCTGGTTAAAACATCAAGATGCACTTGGCGATCAACCCGATGACTTAGACATTGCAGGTTTTAAACAATGGATGGATGAAAATCCAGATAAGCTAATTCAAGCAATTAAATAAGCTATCCAATTAAGGGTTGAAAGCCTGATATTAAAGCCACAAAAAGAGCAGCTCTACACTACAATGCAACACCCTCAGACGGCTGTGCATCCTCTGGCGCGCTAAACACAGTACCTGCAATACCCTCCATCGAACAGGCTTTGATAACAGCACGGCGTTGTTCCAGATGACGAATCATGTTGAATACCCCAGAGTACTGTGCAATCTGAAACTCTCCCCTGCCCTGCAGTGGATAAAGCTGTAACCAGCGAGTACATACAGCAAGGTAGATATCAACTATGGTTGGGTCTTCACCAAAAAGATAGGTGGTTTCAGACTGCTGATACGCGTTATTCAATATACCTGTCTTTTGATTGATACGCTGCATAGTCAGCCGGTTAAACTCTGCATGTTCAGCGGCGCCTACATACTGATCCGGATAAAATCGCAACCGCAGTTCCGAGTGCACTGAGTTGCTCAAATAGAACAACCATTTAAGAAATTCAGGTCTCGACTCTTCACCCACACTGACGGTAAACCGGTTGTAAGCATCAGCCAGGTGCAGACAAATGGCTGCAGTTTCAAAAATCGGCTTTTCATCAATAATACATACGGGAATCAAACCATTAGGGTTGAGCCTGAGATAGGCATCAGACTTCTGGTCTACAGTACCACGATCAACGAGCACCGTTTCATAGGGAATGGCAAGCTCCTCAAGCAGTATCCGCACAATCAAGGATGCATTATCCGGAGCATAGTAAAGAGTAATCAAAGCAGTAACCCGTTGGTTATTGGTGTTTTACAAATGGCAGAAACAGGCAGTAGAACACAACTGACTAGCACCCATTCAGAAACCGGTTTGATAATTCAAAAGCAGTATTTTACGGACTTTTTTCAGAGTGGATAAACCTGTAACCCACCACTTCTATATACGCGATAGGCAACGCTTGATCTCAACGCTGCCTACCGCTGCACAAAGTTTCCGTCCTCTGTAAAATGATGTCTCTGCCTCAAGTAAAATTGAACACGCGAGCTTCAGATGTAGCAAACACATCCAGAGGATTAACAGGTCAGGCGCTACCGACTTTCTCAAGGCGCTGCATGTTTACCAGTGTTTTAATGCAGGCATTGGCGGCTTCTTCACCTTTCTTCAGGAAGTGAGTTTTAAAGTAATTATGATGCTCTTCGTGCTCGTGGAAGTGATGCGGTGTCAGCACGACTGACAATACAGGCACTTCGCTATCAAGTGACACTTGCATCATGGCATCGAGAACAGTACGCGCTACAAAGTCGTGTCGGTAAATGCCACCATCAACGATCAGGCCACAGGCAACAATCACATCATACTGGCCGGTCTTTGCCAGCAGCTTTGCTTGCAGGGGAATCTCGAGACTACCTGGCACATCACACACGTCAATTTGTGTAATGCCGTACTCCGAGACTTTTTCAGTGAATGCAATGCGCGCCTGGCTGACGATATCGTTATGCCAACCTGCCTCTATGTAGGCAATACGTGCATTGTTAAAAGCACCACCGGTTTGGGGTGCGATGTCGGGCTGATTCATGGCATGCTCCTATAGTTACCAGAATCAGGGCGTGACGGGTCCAGCGCACCATACGCTGACTTATTTCCCGCTCTCTCTTATCCGGACTTTCACAAAGCAAGGCGGCAATCCTGTATCGGAAAACCACCAGATTTGTCGTACCGTCGGCTCCGGAATTTAACCGGATCTGCTGTCCACAACCAGGGATGATTGTGCGCTCGCGGGCTGAGACACTCAGTGCCATCACCGCCGGTGGGGAATTTCACCCCGCCCCGAGAACGTTGCCACCATAAGCGATGACAGTGCAGAGTGTATGGGGATTATCAGCGATTTGTAAACCCCAATAGTTCGTTTCTGCAACACGGCTGCTAAGATCACCCGAAATCGCACCTGTTTGTCTCCCACACGCCATCAATTTATATCGGACGTCGTTGAATTACTCAGAGCGTCGCTGACTAACATCGGGTACTTTGCCGGCCAACTTTCCAGCGCAGCCCCGTATCTCAGCCAGCACGGCTTTGCAGTGCGGCAACTCTGCGAATGCCTGTGAGCTGAAATTGAAAGCCCTCATTTCACCCACCCGATGCTTAAAAAGCTAGCTGCTCACAGCAGTGGTTTGGTATAGAGCGAACCAAACTGTGACAGATGCTCATCACTACCCGCTAACCGTAGACAGTGCCAGGCCATAGCGTGATTAGAAGAAGTCACTGGAAGGCCAATTCTGGTCTCAATAGATTTCACAGCGTCAAGCATTCGAATACTGGTACAGGACACAAACACCAGATCTATCGTGGCTTTTGCGATCAGCTGATCTATCGCGCGCTCGAGGCTTGCGATATTAATACGTGCAACTAAGGGATCCAGTGCCTGATTAAACGATCCGAACACCGGCACCTCAAAACCTGCATCCACTATGTATTGGTGCAACACCTGATTTACATCGCTTCTGTAAGGCGTTAAAACCGCAATACGCTTTGCACCCAACGCATTAAAAGCCGCAAAGGCCGCTGTGATCGGAGTAGTTACACTGGCTTCAGGCTGAACTTCAGCAATTCGATCAAAGACCGTCTGCTCGCCCAACACGGTTGTCGCAGAGGTACAACCGTAGGCTACAACATCAAGGGGCTCACCAGGCAGTATAGTCTTCAGAGCAGCGGGTATTTTCTGCTCCATCGCCGCCAGGGTTTGCGGGGTGATCTCGGGTGAGTTTTCAACTCTGGTTGGGTAGATACCAATCGCGTCATCCGTAAATACCTGACGAAACTCGTAGTCCACTGTGTAATCAGAACTAAGCACCAGCATGCCTACTTTTGCACCATCGCCGATACCTGCCCCGAGATCATAGGGCAAATTTTCTATCAACTGACAATCGTTATCCTGCCAATGGATACTTTGCTCGTGTTCACCCGGCCCCTGCTGTGGCATTAGATAACGCCGGTAACCGCTATCTCTACGGTAAAGTCAGGAGACGCGAGCTTTGACTCAACACAGGCGCGAGTCGGTGTGTTGCCAGCTGATACCCAGGCATCCCACACGCTGTTCATCTCGGCAAAATCTCCTATGTCTGCAAGCCAGATCGTTGCCGTCAGCAGTCTGGACTTATCCGTACCCGCTTCAGATAAGAGCTCATCGATAGCGGCGAGAATATCTTTGGTCTGATCAGTGACCGACCCGCCTTTTGCATTTTGCGCTACCTGCCCGGCTGTGGACACAATACCATTGTGCACAACAGCCTGACTCATACGGTCACCGCTTTTGATTCTTTTGATTGTCATCAGTATTCTCTCTACGATAGGATTTTTTGTTAGTCTATCACGCTAACCTGCATCGAGCGCCGGGCAACGCCGCACGAATCACCAAGTGCCACCTGAAACAAACTCAACCAACTCTGGCGCATTACCTCAGCCACAACAAACCTAAGGAACTCAGCATGCGATACCTGCACACCATGATTCGAATTCGCGACGTCGATGCATCACTCGACTTCTGGTGCAATAAAATGGGACTCAGGGAAACCCGCCGCATCGAAAACGAACAAGGCCGTTTCACCTTAATATTTTTGGCAGGTGACAAAGACGACGCCCGCGCCAGAAAAGAAAACTCACCCGAGCTCGAGCTGACCTACAACTGGGATCCGGAAGGCGATCTCGGCAACTCAAGAAATTTTGGCCACCTGGCTTACAAGGTTGACGACATCTACGCCACCTGCCAACAACTGATGGATGCCGGTGTAATCATCAATCGACCACCCCGCGATGGCCGGATGGCATTTGTTGTATCACCAGACAATATCTCCATAGAATTACTTCAGGAAGGCGATGCACAAGAACCCGCGGAACCCTGGCTATCTATGGAAAATACCGGTAGCTGGTAGCAAACACCCGGGACTCATTCCCGATTCAATTTCCGGCAAACTCAAGAGGGCAAACAATGGCAGTTCTGGAATATTTTCAATACGCCTACATGTCAGATAATTATGGCGTTCTGGTACATTCTCCGGCAACCGGTGAAACCGCAAGCATTGACTGTGGTGATGCCTCCGCTGCAATGGCGGCGCTCAATGAGAAGCAGTGGACTCTGTCTCACATTTTCGCCACCCATCACCACGCAGACCACGTAGCCGGCCTTGCAGAACTTAAAAGCAGTAACAGCTGTCAGGTAATCGGGCCATCCGGTATCAGTGGTATAGATAAAACTGTTGCGGACGGTGACTCTTTTGAATTTGCCGGAGTACGTGTTGAAACCCTGCACACCCCAGGTCACACCAAAGACATGATCAACTACTACTTGCCAACCGAGAAGACCGTATTTACCGGCGACACATTATTTTCACTGGGTTGCGGGCGCATCTTTGAAGGTGATGCAAAGATGATGTGGAACAGCCTGGTAAAGCTTACCAGGCTACCGGAAGATACCGTCGTGTATAGCAGCCATGAATACACGCAAGCCAATGCAGCTTTTGCGGTGACAGTAGACCCTGACAACAAAGCTCTGCAAACACGGGTGGCGCAGATTAAATCTCTCAGAGCAAACAACGAACCCACTGTCCCGAGCCTGCTATCTGACGAGCTCGCCACCAACCCGTTTCTTCGCGCTGCTGATCCAGCCATTCGCAAACACTTGAACATGACAGATGCAACTGACACTGAAGTGTTCGCAGAAATAAGATCACGCAAAGATAACTTCTAATAATGCATGCTATCCATAGAATGCGCATTCCAGAGGATTAAGTCAGCGGAGTTGCGTGCTTTTATTGCATGACTTAAGTATTTTCAAAAACGTACTCGGTTACTGCTCAGGACGCTTAGGTGCAGTCTGGCTATATACATAGCTATCCGGCTCGACAAACCGGATCACTGGAAACAAAGGCCACAATACATTCATCTTACGGCTAAGCACGTTGACCCAGGCGTCGAGTTTGCGGTCTGCCACACTGCCATCCTCAAAACCTGCAGCGCGCTTCAATGCATCACGGCTCAATGGTTCTTCAGGATACCGAAGAAACTGCGACAGAATTTCAAATTCCATCTCGGATAGCATTTCACAGCGCTGCCCGAGCGTTGCTGTCGATTCAAGCTCATCCAAAACCGGCGGCAGGGAAAGGTAATGATTATTGTTCATGGTTGTTCGAAATTAAGCTCAAAAAAGTGACACGCCCAGGGCAAAAGTCCGCAAGACAACGGGTAATTCGCGCGTCAAAAATTCTACCGTGTCTTGAAAATTTACACCAAGAGCTCATGCCTGCCGATACCCTGCTATATGATACGCCGGTTAGGCACTTTTGGTGCAACAGAGGTGCTTTCTCCCACAAACCACATCGGTCGAAGTTTCGTTGACAGCCCGCTACGCCATATATTTCTCCCCCGAAGACAACTCCGAGCTGGAATTGTTTGGCGCTACTGTGCTACGCCGCCGTGCGGCCGATGCTTCTGAATGGGAAAATCCGGAAATACCGGTAGAATTTCCTTCATCTTCATGTTGGAAAAAGCGCGTCATAAGACCGGCAAACTATGGATTCCACGCTACCATCAAGGCACCGTTTGCACTCGCTGGCAACCACACCGCCGAGCAACTGCACCACGATCTCGAAGCCTTTTGCCGGAAGCGCCAACCGATTCCACTGGAAGGTTTAATACCAACCCGCACCACTCGCTACGATGCACTGGCACTAAGCTCACAGCCGGAAGCACTCAAAGCACTGGCCGCAGATAGCGTGCAGGAATTTGAAAAGTACCGGGCCCCGCTGACTGAACAAGATATAAAGCGCCGCGATCCGTCATCCTTGTCAGCCAGAGAGAACCGGTACCTGACCCAATACGGTTACCCGTACATACTTGATGACTTCAACTTTCACATGACCTTGTCCGGTGCAAACGACCACAACGATGCCGCCTATCTAGTCTGGTTGAAAAGTCTTTATCAGGCCATGGTGTCAGAGACACCGGTACTGGACAGGTTGTGTATCTTCTATCAACCGAACCGCGACACTGCCTTTGTGAGGATCACCGAGTTTAAGCTGGGTAACACATCCGGAGCTTAATCCTTGCGTGGTTACCGGCGAGGTGGTCTTTAGATCTTTTTGCGATCATCAACAATATCCATAGTAGCAATACCACTGGTGCCGAGCTCTATAGCGGCAAAGGGGCCACCATGAAGCATGTGTATTGGATCAGTGTTATCGGTATGCCGGTCATCTGCAAGAATTGATTGAGCATATTGCTCGGCGTTGTCTTTAGGTTTATAC
>CAZQKJ010000066.1:0-12600 GCA_964593315.1 uncultured Granulosicoccaceae bacterium | reverse complement strand
CGTTAACGGTAACTTATCGATAAATTGATGTACCCGTCCACTCCTGCACCGAACCTTGTCATTTTCAGGTATCCCCCTCATAACTTCTTCTCAGTAGTTCTACTTGGTAGCAATACTTAATACTTAATACTTAATACTTAGTCCTTCTACTAATGTAATTTTTTATAGAACATTCACTCTTGGAATGCTAACCGATGACTGATAATCTAGCAGCGATGGAAACACATCCAGTTATTTAGACGAGAAAAATTGTCATGGATTGTATATCTATAACTATTGTTAGCCGAGTCTATGACAACAATAACTGCAGCTTATTAGTAAAGCTGCATAGCGAGAACGCAGCCAGTCAATACAGCACTACCACTCGCAACAATGAGTACGGGGCATTTACAGAACATCAACAGATTGTGTATCTACGAGGGCAAACAGACGTTAGTTGTCAGAATGCTACATTAGAGAGCCTTGAAACAGCATGACGATGACTGCATTGGTTGTGATAGTTTTAGTACTTCTTTTTCTGCTGTTATTGTGTGTGATAACCAGATAAGCAGACCCTGAATCTCAGAACCAGTCTACATTGTTGCTAACCGTTTTATCTTGTACATCACTACGCAAGCTACTCTAAACCGAGTTTCAGCCCTGTAGTGATATACATATACGTGTTGTGTATAAAAAACGTTGACATAATAACTAACAGAAATAAAGTCATTTTGGCGTTTGGTCAATGCTCAGCTGGCAACGACTTATCGGGCTACGGTATTAACGATACGACAGTGGTAGCTCACAATACCGGTAGTACACTATTCATCTTCATCCGATAGCAGCTCGGATACAAACTCTGACAAATCGGTATAGATGTCAACGTTGTCCAGATGTTTATTTTCCTCAAGTGTACGAGTACCGTGCCCGGTTTTCACTAACACTGGCGTCGCACCCACCACCATCGCTGTTTGCACATCTCGCAGAGAATCTCCCACCAGTGGCACACCGCCAAGTTCTATATCGAGCCTTTCCATTAAACTGTTCAACATACCAGGTCTCGGCTTACGGCAGCTGCAATCGTCATCGGGTTTGTGCGGACACAATAAAATGGCGTCAATACGACCCCCGTGAGATGCCACCGCCTGCTGCATACTGTCATGGATAATATTGATCTCATCGATGGTAACCAATCCGCGCGCAATGCCTGACTGATTGGTGATTACTACGATGTGGTAGTCGTGCTGACAGAGCCGGGCGATTGCATCATAGCTACCTTCGATTGGCACGAAGTCTTCCAGGCTTGAAATGACACCATCGCGGGTCTCATTAATCACACCATCTCTGTCCAGCACTACCAGTTTCACGACTGAAGATCACCCAGATTGGCAACATGAGAGTTCAGGTTCCGCAGCTCTACCAGTAAGGCAAGGCGATTATTTTTAACTGCTTCATCGTCCGCCATCACCATCACTTCATCAAAAAATCTGTCAACCGGTGTTCGCAGTTTTGATAGCGCCTGCAGTGCTGGTGTGTAATCACCACTGGAAAAATACGACTCTACGGTGGGCTTTAGCTCTTTAAGAGCTGCATATAAATCGGACTCTGCATCACCTTCAAATAAAGCTTCGTCAACCACCGATGCTGCAGACGGCGGATTCTTCTTTAAGATGTTGTTGATACGTTTATTGGCGGCAGCCAGGCTATCTGCCTCAGGCAGTTGAGTAAAGGCTTTTACTGCATTAACACGGCGATCAAAATCTATCGGAGATGTCGGCTTTACCGATGCGACAGATTCAAATATCTGAGGACTGATACCTTGAGATGCATAATAGGCACGCAATCGTTCGAGCATAAATTCAAACACTTCCGGCACATCTGCCTGCGCTTTACTGGATACTCCCTCGGCAGCCTTTTCAAGTAACACTTGCAGGTCGAGCTCAAGCTCCCCTTCTATCAAAGTACGCAATACCCCGAGTGACAAGCGCCTCAATGCAAAAGGATCTTTTACACCAGTGGGTTTCTGACCAATTGCAAATATACCAACGATAGTGTCAAGTCTGTCAGCCACTGCCAGTACCTGCCCTACATCGGATTGGGCTATGCCGTCGTCTGCAAAGCGCGGCAAATACTGCTCGCTTAACGCCTTTGCGACCGGTGCAGGCTCGCCTGCAAGTGTTGCATAGCGTTCACCCATAATGCCCTGCAACGAGGCAAACTCACCGACCATCTCGGTTAACAAATCACATTTACTGAGATCCACAGCGCGATCGGTGTGCTGGCTATCAGCACCGATCTCAGATGCAATATATGATGCGAGCTGCTTCACCCGCTGAGTTTTTTCGGCGATTGTCCCAAGCTTGTTTTGAAACACCACCTTCTCAAGCGCTGCTCGGTGACTCTCAAGCGGTTTCTTTTTGTCCTGCTGCCAGAAAAACATGGCATCGGCAAGGCGCGGGCGAATAACTACTTCATTACCATGGCGAACCCTATCGGGATCGGTACTTTCAATGTTCGAGATCGTGATGAACTTTGGCAACAGCTTGCCCTTATCATCAAACAATGGAAAGTACTTCTGATTGTCTTTCATGGTGGTGATCAGTACTTCATCAGGTATTTCAAGAAAGTCTTCTTCAAAATTTCCAACCACTGGTACCGGCCACTCAACCAGTGCTGTCACTTCGTCCAGCAACGCGTCCTCAACCAGTGCTTTTGCACCCACACCATTTGCGGCATTGGCAACCCCTTCTGCAATCAAACTACGCCGCGTGTCAAAGTCCGCAATGACCCTACCTTGGGCCTCAAGTGTTTGAAGGTAATCCTCAGGGTTTGCAATCGGGATTTCTACGTTGTTATGAAATCGGTGACCACGGGTAGTACGGCCTGACTTCAAGCCGAGTATTTCAGCGTCAACGACATCAGTACCGTAGAGCATCAACAACCAATGAACCGGGCGTACGAACTCAACATCACTTGCACCCCAGCGCATACGCTTTGGCACAGGCAGCTTAGCCAGAGACTTTGCAACAATATCTGGCAACAATTCGGTCACCGCCGCACCTTTTTGCTCAACGTTTACACTCAGCCAGGTGCCTTTATCAGTGACTACTTCCTCAAGATCCGCAAGTTCCACTCCGCAGGATTTCGCAAACCCTAAAGCTGCCTGTGTCGGTTCACCGTCTTTATAGGCCGCAGCTAGCGCCGGGCCACGACGCTGCATTTTTTGATCCTGTTGCCGAGCTGGCACATCAGTGATCAGAACAGCTAATCTGCGAGGTGCTGCATACACCTGGCAAACACCAACAGAGAGATTGGCATCTTTCAGTCCACTGGATATACCTTCGCCAAATGCATTAGCCAGCGATAGCAGTGCTATGGGTGGAAGCTCTTCTGTACCGAGCTCGACTAGAAAACTGTTGAGCTGATTACTCATTACCTGATTTTCCTTCGGACTGGTTTTTCAATAATGGAAACTCCAGTTCTTCACGTGCTGCATGATACGCCTTGGCCGCGGCTCTTGCCTGGGTGCGTATACGCAATATATAACCCTGTCTTTCAGTCACTGAAATAGCATGGCGTGCATCTAACAAATTAAATGTGTGGGATGCGCGCAACACTTTTTCATACGCAGGCAGTGCCAGGCCTAATTCAGAAAGTTGTTGAGCTTCTTTCTCTGCCGATTCAAATGTCGCGAATAATCCATCAACATCAGCGTGTTCAAAGTTGTAGGCAGACTGTTCGATCTCATTCTGTAAAAACACATCACCATAGGTAACCGGACCCATTGGCCCGTCCGACCATAAGAGATCATAAACGCTGTCAACATTTTGTATGTACATGGCAAGGCGCTCAAGGCCATAGGCAATCTCACCCATAACCGGCCTGCACTCAAGTCCGCCCACCTGCTGGAAATAGGTAAACTGAGTCACCTCCATGCCGTTAAGCCAGACCTCCCAGCCGAGGCCCCATGCCCCAAGCGTAGGAGATTCCCAGTTGTCTTCAACAAATCGAATGTCGTGTACAAGCGGATCAAATCCGATTGCTTTCAATGACCCAAGGTACAACTCTTGAAAATCGTCGGGCGAAGGCTTCATCACTACCTGGAACTGATAGTAGTGTTGCAGGCGATTTGGATTTTCACCGTAGCGTCCGTCTGTCGGACGACGAGAGCCCTGCACATGGCACGCGTTCCAGGGCTCAGGACCAATCGCGTGCAGGAAGGTCGAGCTATGAAAAGTACCGGCCCCGACTTCCATATCGTAGGGTTGCTGAACGGTGCATCCCTGCTCGCTCCAATAATGCTGCAGTGCTGCGATCAGGCCCTGAAAGGTTTTCAAATCATATTGCAAGGAAGAGACTCCGGGTGTTGTCTTCATCAGTTTTTAAATTGCCGGTACTGGCGGCCAGCACCCGATTTTATAGTGCTGGTGAGAATTAACTACAGGCTGCAGACTCTCCTGCGTCAATGTAACATTTTTAGCGTGGATCAAAGCACTGAGCTCATTGTAAACCGGACTTGCACGCTACATTTAAACCCGGCGATCCGGTGTACTCTGGAGACACTTCCGACACTTGAGAATTGTAGAATAATTTTCGAGCCTGAGCGCGCACAGAACCTCGCACCTCAATCAATCGACACGAGCCTGACAGAGAGAAATCCATCCAAAGCGAAGCGAAAAGTGGCACTGTGAATTTGCCCGGAGGCGGCAGAAAGACCCGAAGCCTTGATAACAGGCATCAGCAACACCGCGCGACCGGAGCCCTCTACTGCCAGCCCTTTACTGCCTGACGCTTTAGTTCAATCAAAGCCTGCCTACCAGATAAATTGCCTACCACCGTGCAAAATCCATTTATAAAGTGCTGTATTTATTGTATATTCCCCCAACGATTCGTTGACTCGCCGAGCCCGGTACGTAGCGACACCCGAGCAACTGCTGCAGTGATAGCATCACAGCGATGCAAAAATAGCGCACCACAAAGTGGCAACAACTCAGTACCTTTCACACTTGCGGTCTTTCACGCGCAGTAATATTCTGCTGCGGTGCTGTGCGCCGCAAATCTGCGCACCGGCATGCTGTCATGCAGCTGCCGTCTCCCCACAAGGAAATTAGCCAGACCGCAAGACCACATACACGCTGTCCGCATAACAAATGCGGGCGGTAAACGCTTCTAACACAATGATTACTGGAGAGTTCCGATCATGAAAAGTAAATTAGAATACATTTGGCTTGATGGCTATAAGCCAACCCAGAGCCTCCGCAGTAAGACAATGGTTCGCAGTAACTTCAAGGGCAAACTTGAAGAGTGCCCAATGTGGTCTTTCGATGGCAGCTCTACCGAACAAGCAGAAGGCAATGACTCGGACTGCCTGCTCAAACCGGTTGCAATCATTCCAGATCCGGATCGTGTAGAAAGCTATCTCGTCATGACGGAAGTGTTGAATGCTGACGGCACTCCACACGAGTCAAACGGCCGCGCTACTATTAAAGAAGACAATGATGACTTCTGGTTCGGTTATGAGCAGGAATACTTCCTGATGAATGTCGATACTAACCAGCCACTGGGCTTCCCGGAGAAGGGATTCCCTGCACCTCAGGGTCCATACTATTGCTCAGTCGGTGGTAAAAATGCCTATGGCCGCGATATCGTTGAAGAGCACCTTGACCTGTGCCTTGAAGCAGGCTTGAACGTTGAAGGTATCAACGCTGAAGTTGCCGCCGGTCAGTGGGAATTCCAGATTTTCGCCAAGGGTGCCAAGAACGCCGGTGATGAGATCTGGCTGGCGCGCTACCTGCTCGAGCGCACCGCTGAGAAATTCAATGTGTCAGTAGACTGGCATCCCAAACCACTCGGTGAAACTGACTGGAACGGTTCAGGCATGCACGCCAACTTCTCCAATGGCCCAATGCGTGATTCAGGTAAAGAAGAACTGTTCACCAAGATCTGTGAAGAATTTGGTAAAAACATTCAGCGCCACATCAGCGTTTATGGTGCCGACAACGATCAGCGCCTGACCGGTGCACACGAAACCCAGTCGATTGATCAGTTCAGCTACGGTGTTTCAGATCGTGGTGCTTCCATCCGAATTCCGGTCGGAACCATTGAAGATGGATGGAAAGGCCGTCTGGAAGATCGCCGTCCAGCATCCAACGCTGATCCATACAGGGTTGGCGCTGCGATCATCAAAACAACGACTGAAGCGCTGGCCTAGTCGCAACCAGCCAGTGACCGGAGCCAGGGTGCTTCGGATCACGATTAAGATCAATCCCCGCGTATCCAGCGCGGGGATTACCAACTCCCAATACCCGCCAGCCAATCGCACCTGCCAGAGTGTAGAGATAAGCCGCAGCACCCACCCGATGTGAGGCCAGGGCTCAAAAAGTGATTCGGTGAGTTACACTTCCACTCAGACCTGAACTTCTGCCACTAGCGGGGTGATCTGCGTGAGCGAGTATCCAAAACTAAAGCTACCCGAAAGCCCGACGTTATTTATCGAGCACACAGACAAAGATCTGGCAACCAAACTCGACCCGAATTTTCGCTACGCCTTCTACAAAACAATTGCCAAAGGCGGCAAGTCGCTCATTCAATCCTGCAAAGATATGAGCCTGAACAGGAGCATTTGCTACAAATCGCTGCTACCGGAATTTGCAGACGATCCGGTCGAACAAAAACGCCTGCTTCGGGAGGCACGCGTATCTGCCATTTTGCAACACCCGAATATCGTTCCCACCTATGAACTGGGGCGAGACAACAAGGGCCACTACTACTTCACGATGAAGCTGGTACACGGCTATACACTGCGTGAAATTTTTGACTACCGAGAACGCTACGATCTCTACCAAATGGTGGATATCATTGTCCAGGTCGCTCAAGCGCTGGATTGCGCACACAGCCACGGTGTTATTCATCGAGATATAAAACCCGAGAATATTCTGGTCGGCCCCTACGGAGAAGTTCTGTTGCTTGACTGGGGTCTTGCAAAAGTCTGGAGCGAGGAAGGCAGGTCATCTGAAATGGAAGACGAAACACCTCGATTTCAAACAGAGGATCCTGCTATGACCGGTTTTCAAAAGCTACAGGGCACATTGTTTTATATGTCACCGGAACAAATAGAGCGAGACCCGAATATCGATTCAAGAACCGATATATACAGCCTCGGTATTATTTTGTATGAAGCCCTTACCGGCCGCACGCCCGCACAAGGTGAACGAGTAGATGAGGTCATTCAATCGACCTTGCACGACGAACCACCCAAACCGTCTGAATTCACAAAAGTCCCCTCACTACTTGAAGATACCGTACTTCAATGCCTCAAAAAGCAGCCGGATGACAGAGCGCAAACAGCGGCAGAGGTGATACGGCTACTCCAGCAAGACTGGTAAACAGTAGCACCTCGTAAACAGTGCACCTCGGAAGAACCCAGTGACCCGGATCAGGTCCCTATAATGTTGTAATCGAGAGCAAACTGTGTGATGCAAAGCACAGCGCAGCCTCTGTCAAAAAGCCGAGTAAGATCAACGATAAGAAGCTCATTGTGTACTGTGTCTCAACACTCGCAACTGATCGGGCTCAAGGTCCGCGACAGGCCTGAAAATTGTTTGACACCCGGTACACGATATATCTTTCAGGAGTAAAGTGTGAGAGCTTTAGCCCAATCAACTATCCTTGCCGCTGCTGTCGCTACAGCCTCAATACACGGCGTGGCAGATGCTGCTGTGTATAAGTACATAGACGAGAACGGCAACGTTGCCTATGGCGACAAGCCCATTGAAGGCTCCACAAAGTTCAAAATTCACGGCGAACGCGCTGAATCAAAGCCTGAAGAAAAGCCGTCGAGCAGTGAAAGATCAAGAGAATCCGCCGACGATGCAGATGGAAACTCTAACGAAGAAGAAAACGTCTTATACGAAGAATTGCTTATCCTGACTCCCAAGCCAGGTAAAGTGATAAACAGCAACGCCAAATCGGTACAGGTCATATTTTTGCCTACCCCGCCTTTGGGCAAGAGTGATCAGCTCGTGATAACACTCGATGGCAAAGAAGTCAGCAAGGGTCGCGACGCTAATCTGTCGGTTTCAAATCTCACTAACGGCTCACATACCATTATCGGAAAAATTACCGACGCCGAAGGTAAAACCAGAATTAGTTCAGAATCTGTAACCTTCCAGGTAGGAAAAGGCGCGACTTTGGCACTTGATGACAACTGATCTGAATCGATTTGTCAGCTAATATAGACGCATTTTCATCCCGGTTGGTTTAAACGTGTCTTTCAGATTATTTTCCCTCAGATTATTTTCCCTGGCAATGCTGTTGGCATTGCCTTTGATTTCGCTTTCAATAAACGCCCAAACTACGGGCACCGACGATACACAGTCAACCTCGCATCTTGATCTCAACAGTAACGAGTGCCTGAAACAACTTGGCGGTAGCGACATAGTCATTGCATCTATCGCTTTCAAAGACGGTGTGACCGGATTTAGCCAATTGCAGGAATTGGTCAAGCGCAGGCCCTGGGGCAATGTGGGCGAAAAAACCAGAGAAGAAATACAAACACAACTGGATACCCAAAGCCCTTTTCTGATAATTACACTTACCAAGAATCAGGCGCTATCCCTTGAAAATCACCGCGATATTATCCGGTGGGTATTGGTTCAAAGTCCTACCAGGCCTTGCCAGTAGCACAGAGACTCCTTGAAGCTGCCATTGTCCGGAGACACGCAACACCGGGTGGTGACTACACCCGGTATTGTAGTTTGAGTGACCGAAATATATTTATAGCGGCAGCTGCAACACACCAGCACAGTTTGACATACCTGCCACTACATCCCACTCATTGTTTGTCACACAGGAATCGTGTGGAGCAACGTTAAATGCACGCAGCCTTCCTGTGCCTGGCACACCGTCATCGATTTTCAAATCAAGCTCATACATAACCTCTACCGGTATATTGCCGCCGGTCGTCAACTCATGTGACACGGTCGCCTGACCCAATGCGTTACTTGAGTTGCCTATTTTATAGAACCCGTTATACGGATTGCTCGGACACGTCGCTTCAACGCAGCTACTATCGGTAAGTGCCGGCACGGGCGCACCGTCATAGTTACCGGAAATAAAACCGGCACTGGCAAGGTGTTGCCACACGGCACCAGCCTCTGCAACACTATCAACTCGAGCGTTAGCATCACCATCTGCCGCATTCTGTGCAATATGAGTCGACGCTCGTGAGTAGTCACCCGGCAGAGAACGGTAGCGATCCTGAAAGGATATCCATGCAGCCTCGATTCCTGTTAGATCATTGGCCATCGCCCTCACCCGTGCACTATTAATCATCGACTGGCCTTTCAAAATGCCACCCAACAACAATCCAATGATCAACAATACAATGGCGATTTCTATCAATGTGAAACCTTTTTGCTTCTTATACATACTTCTTACCTCTTAACTTCATTGTGGAAAAATGTGCAACCTTTCATCTACGCTTTGTGGCTTACAAAGCTGAATCACGGCAGCACCTGAGCCTGCAGTAATCGTGTGTACAATATATTGCCGGACAGCCAGACAACAATATCGTCAAACTGATCGGCACCCACGGTATCCAGATCACGGCTGACAAAGCGGTTGTCAGAATCCTGATTTTCACTTTCATCCGCTGAGTTAGAGTGGCCTGCGCCATCGGAACTCAACACAACAGGAAGACGGTTTGCCCTAAGCTGACCACAAGTGGCGGCTTCACAGACTTCAAACTCCGGCAGTAATCGCTGCATACTGACTTCACGCATCTGCCCTGCAATGACAAAATCTGCAGCACCATCGTTATTCGAATCAGACAAACTCACATGGTATCGGTAGGGATTTCCCCAACTATCCACTAACAAACCGCGACCGTCATAATGTCCAGACAACCCCAGTTCCACCACAGGCACATAACCATGAGCACTGGTACAATTTGACTGCGCCTGTGCATCTACAGGGCAAGGCAATCGATGGTGAACCGCAGCATAACCAATTAGTGCCTCGCGAATGCTCGATAGCTGTTGCAAGGTTTCATTGCGTTGTCGCTCCATCATTCTTGCCCCCATCGGCTGCATTACCGAGGCCAGCAACAAACCCATAATCAACAACACAATAGACACTTCGAGTAAAGTGAATCCACCTTGTCTATTGAGGTAACGCCTGATAAAGATGCATCGAAAAACACGAATGTGGTGGTATTTATCTATCATAGTTTTTACGCAGTCAGTCAATAAAAACCAGTTGATCATTACTGTGCGACGTCAACTCTGGAATCTCAAATGCAGTAACTGCAGATAGCAAGGCTTCTGTATCCAGGTAGCTGGCAATGCCCCCGCCTATGAGTCTCTGCTGCAAGCCACCAACCGGGACAGTTTCAATGGGTTCGCCCACGCTAATGAGTATGACCTCGGCGGGCACACCATCGACACTCAGGGCACGCACCGGATCATCCACACCATCGCAATCTGCAATTCCTCTGACTGGGGCACAGCTCTCATCCACCAGATAGTAAATGAGCTGCGGCCAGTCATACCTGTAGAACCAGGTGTTGCGCAGCGTACGATTAGCAGGTAAATCTGTAAAACGCATGTCTGCTAATGGCATCTCTGCACAACTACCCGCATCAGTTGATAGAAATCCGTTAAGAACTCCCGAACTACAATCGGAATGACCACTTGTGGAAGACGCATAGGGGTAGTACCCATGCTGTGCTTTGTATTCAATAAGCCACTGTTTAGCAAAACCAAGTACACGCCGCTCGATAAGCGGCATAAGCTCGGCGCGTCTGATCGGAACCAGTAGATCACCTTTCTCGGTCAGTGTGAAAATGCCATCTGCATCTGCATTCTCACCTTCCAGATACTCGAATACAGTTGAAGCAGGTGGCATGCCTTGTACCGCGAATCTGTTTTGACCAGCCATAGCCGATCCCGGATAGATGAGTACCGCGACAATATCGGGCACACCATCGACAGACAAAAGATTGGATCGCGTATTGGAATTCAGCGTGTTGTGTGACGGGTTATATCTATGATCTGCAGCCACCGCATACCAGATATCACGATCGAGAAATCGCTCCAGATAGTCGATCTCCATCAGCTCACCACTGCGTAGCCAGGCGGAAGGCAGATAACCTATCTCGTTAACGCCACAACTACTCGCTGGCGAACTAAATCGCGCTCTTGCCGGACACGGCAATCGACCCGTCCCGCCACGGGTGTTATGCCCATAATTATCGGCGTAATTAACTGCATAAGATAACAAAGCCTGCTTGGCAGCCAGCAGCGCCTCCAGCGCAGAGTCATCGTTATACGGGTTATCTCGATACTCACCAGCAAGAAAAAACGCACTTCCGGATAGCAGTATTAGCATACTAATAAGCAGTATTACGCCTCGCTGCGACTTAAGCGGACGAAATGCAGGCGTGGCCAGCAGCGGGGTACGCAGTTGTGTATACGGCCCAACATACGGCATGACGACTTTGGCGCCTGATCGGACAGTCCTAATCACTGATACCCTGCCATAGTTATTTCTCACTACTTTCGACGTAATCAGGTATCAATTCACCCGGATATAGATCAGCACTGCCACCAGCACCGGCGATTTGAATTCTGCCATCCGCATCTATAGCATCTACCCGCAGACCTTTGCCGTCTTTGCGATTGTTAAACGGCCTGGAGTTAATCCACAATCCAAGTACCTTGTCTCCCTTCATAACAATGCCGTTGTAACGTGCTGCATCACTGTCTTCGAGATCATTCACTGAAGAGTTCTTTTCTTTACTCAGCTTTGGTTCCGTCACAGCGCCTATAGCTGAATCAGGCTCGATTAAACCGGTAAACCATGGGTTATCCTGGTCAACATCAGGCTTTGAGATCACGGTCTCAGGCGAATCACCACTGAGGCCTACTGTAAGGTCGTCTTGACCAGCAGATTCTGCAGTCAACTGTTCTTCTTCAGTCATAAAAAGGCGCAACTCACCGGCACCCTCAATGATTGAGTCATTCTCCTTGCCACCATCAACAGCGACACTCACATTATTTTGACTGGACTCCGCCCGTGCTTGCACAGTCACCACAATCAATATCAAAAAGGCAATAGCACCCACTAAATTCATTCTTTCCATACATGAAGCAATTTCAAACCGCTGCATTATCCTGAACCTCCAATTCGATTGAATACCACCGAATAGAACTCTTAACTTCGAGATAAAACTCTTTTGGTGTAGTCACTCCATCATCCAGGCGGCCTTTCCTGGTTATTTGTAGTGAAAATATCTCATAAGGACTTTGCGCGCCGCTTTTCAAATGATCAAAGAACTCGATGAGCTCCTGGTCGTGACGCAAGCGCATACTAATATCGATAATCTCTTGTCCAATCCCGACGGTAAGACCTGTGTCTTTATCAGGATATCTATAAGGGCTTATTTCAAAAGATAGCGCGATGAGGTCCAGATCTGTCTTTACTTTCTCGATTAAGGCAATCCAATCCAGGCGGCGTTTCGCACCTGGTGTCAGACGTTCTGCATAGGCAGAAAACCTTGCATAGTTAGCTTTCAGAAATTGATCATCTTCTGCTCGCGCAAGTGCCGCACTGCGTTGCTGC
>CAZQKJ010000065.1:0-12895 GCA_964593315.1 uncultured Granulosicoccaceae bacterium | reverse complement strand
CCCGCCTCTATTAATGCTTCGGCGGCGGCACTCGTTGCAATGTTGCCTGCAATCAATTGCACGTTCGGAAATCGTTTGCGGGTGGCACGGACTCTTTCAATCACGCTCTGTGCATGGCCATGTGCGGTATCGACGATGAGTACATCAACTCCGGCTTCAACCAAGGCCTGAGTGCGTTCGTCGGAATCTGCCCCGACACCGATTGCTGCACCTGCGATCAGGCGCTCCTGATCATCTTTACACGCAACCGGGTAATGGCGGGCGCTTCTGACATCTTTGACGGTGATCATTCCCTTGAGCTCAAAATCGTCATTCACCACCAGTACTTTTTCAATACGGTTCTGATGTAATTTAGCGAGCGCCTCTTCCCTTGGTGCATCAACCTTGACTGTCACCAGCTTCTCACGGGGAGTCATAATGGAGGTGACAGGTTCGTCCTCGCGTTTCTCAAAGCGGATATCACGTTTGGTCACGATACCCACCAATCCCTCTTTATCGACTACCGGTAATCCGGAGATGCCATGTTTTGCTGTCAGCTGCCTTACTTCACGGATGGTTGTTTGCGGTGTAATAGTGATCGGCTCGAGTACCACACCACTTTCAAAGCGCTTAACTCTGCGTACCTCTGCAGCCTGTACATCTATAGTCATATTCTTGTGGATTATTCCGATACCGCCTTCCTGAGCCATGGCGATAGCCAATCGGGAATCGGTAACCGTATCCATTGCAGCCGACAACAGTGGAATGTTGAGCGCAATATCACGAGTGAGGCGAGTGTGCAGCCTGACCTGATTGGGGAGAATTAAAGAGTGGGAAGGTTGCAGCAATACATCGTCAAAAGTGAGTGCATCCTGGACGATATTCATAGCGGTTTGCCCGGTTGAGATTGTTTTTTACCGTGCACCTCATCATATCAGTTTGACCGGCGTGCGTTAACTTGATTAACTCATTAATTTAATCACTCACTGCAATCGCACTCTGGCGCCGGAACCCGACTCATGGAACAAATACCGATTGCTCTCGATGACGTCTATTCGGTCAGCGATCTGAACAGCGAAGTAAAGTGGCTGCTCGACACCCAGTTCGGCAGTGTCTGGGTCGAGGGGGAAATTTCCAACCTGATGCGCGCCAGAACCGGACATATGTACTTTTCCCTCAAAGACAGTCGCTCGCAACTGCGCTGTGCGATGTTCCGCAACGACAACAGAAGAGTTGAATTCCAACCGGCCGATGGTCAAAAGGTGCTGTGTCGAGGACGACTGGGAATCTACGAACAACGCGGTGACTACCAGCTCATCGTCGACCGCATGAATGAAGTTGGCGTTGGCGCACTGCAGCAAAAGCTTGAAGCCACCAAACAAAGACTGCATAAAGAAGGGTTATTTGATGAAAGTAAAAAACAGGCCCTGCCCGCTTTTCCACGCCGCATTGGACTGATTACTTCGCCCACCGGCGCAGCTCTGCAAGACGCCCTTAACGTCTTGCGGCGGCGTTACCGTTGCGCAGAGCTCATTGTCTACCCGGTGACAGTGCAAGGAGAACAGGCCGCGCCCTCGATAGTAAGAATGCTGGAGATAGCCAATCGGCGCGCAGAGTGCGATGTTTTGCTGCTGATGCGCGGCGGCGGATCACTGGAAGACCTGTGGGCATTTAACGAAGAGCCAGTAGCGCGCGCTGTATTCGCCTCTGATTTGCCAATTATCAGCGGTGTTGGGCACGAGGTGGATTACACCATCACTGACCTGGTGGCTGATCTTCGAGCACCCACCCCGTCTGCCGCAGCAGAGTTGGTAAGCCCTGATCAAAAAGATCTGCAAGCGGCCATGGCGAATATGCAACGCCGTCTGGTGCGCAGCCTCACTGACCTTGTGAATGATAAAAGGTCCTCCGCAAAGAGTCTTACCCGCAGACTGGACAACCAGCACCCAAGCCAGCGGCTTCGGCAGCGGGCACAACGTTGCGATGAACTTGACCTGAGATTGCAACGCGCGATGCAACTATCAACCGGACAGGCGACAAGCGCCCTGGACAACCTGAAACTGCGCCTGCTGAACCTCTCACCCGGACGCGAGCTCACGAGGAGATCCGAAAAACTTCAGCATCTGCACAGCAGACTGGGACAGGCACTGCTACCGCACCTGAGAGCCCCGAAAGATCAGGTCATAAGATTGGAACAGAGCCTCGTCACCTCTATAAAAGCACGCGCGACCCGTGCAAATGAACGCTTGGCCAGCAATGTACGCGCCCTGCAAACCGTCAGCCCGTTGAATACACTGGCTCGTGGCTATGCGATTGTTCAGGGGCCAGATGGTGAGGTCATTACCCGCACCGGCGAGACTGCCCTGGATCAGAAGATACGGGTCAGAGTATCCGACGGGGAATTTGGTGCGACCGTAGATAAACTGCCGAATCCTGGCAAATAAAACACCCGATACCCTACGCTGAAAAGCACATTATCAGCGGTAAAAGTTCCCGAATTCACTGTGAATTGGTTGACAAATTTTCAGCAAAAATGGGAAAAATCTATTCCTCATAACCGCAGCTTGCTGCTCGGCCGATCACAGAAAACCTTTAATATATTTGCCTCGAATTGCGAAATCTGGTAAAACCAGCCGCCTTCAGAGTATGTACAGGCGTAAATTGATGGCCGCGAAAAAGAAAACTGCTAAGGCTAGCGATTCAGATGTTGATGTAGCAACCTCTTCCCCGGCAAAAGCGACGTCGAAGAAAAAGACTGCCGCCAGGAAAGTATCAGCTAGTAAAACGGCTGCCAAAAATAAAGTGGATACCAAAACAGTGACTAAAACCAAGGACGAGTCGGACGCGACTACCGCCAAGGCGAAAAAAGCTCCAACCAAGAAAGTAGCTGCCAAGAAAAAAGCGACAGCCAAAAAAGCCACCGCGAAAAAGGCCTCGGCGAAAAAGTCCGCTGCTGCCAATAGTGGTCAGTTCAAAACTTTCGAGCCCTACAAGATAGCCAAGGGCGAGGAGTACATGAACGATGATCAGGTCGCGCACTTTCGCAAGATTTTGCAGGACTGGAAAGTATCACTGATGGAAGAAGTGGATCGCACCGTGGGACACATGAAAAGCGATGCAACCAACTTCCCTGACCCGAACGACCGCGCCACCCAGGAAGAAGAATTTAGTCTTGAACTTCGTACCCGCGACCGTGAACGCAGACTGATTAAAAAGATCGATGAGTCGGTCACCAAGCTTGAAGAAGACGAGTACGGCTACTGCGACGGTTGCGGTGTCGAAATTGGCATTCGTCGACTGGAAGCACGCCCGACTGCAAACATGTGCATAGAGTGCAAAACGCTGGAAGAGATACGGGAAAAACAAACTGCCTGAATATACTGCCTGAACAACTACCTGAACAAACGCCTGAAAGCAGCTTGCGATGCACCAACGGGAATTACCAATGGCTTCAGCGCATCGCAACTTCTCAAGACTGACTTGCAATCAGCATCTATGGGTAGTTCCGCAGGCAATCCTCAGGGGCTGCTTATCAAGCGTTAAGCGGTATGTGATTAATCTACTGCTACTGGTTCGACCACACACTATTCATCGTGGTTGAACCCGGCCCGCCAGAACCATCTGCTGTTGCCCCTCAAACCTCTGGCTATACAGGGCGATTTGCCCCCTCACCCACAGGTCCGTTGCATCTTGGCTCGCTGGTCAGTGCACTCGGTAGCTGGGCTGACGCTAAACACCACAACGGCAAGTGGATTGTCAGGGTCGAAGATATAGACCCGGCAAGAGAATCACCTGAGGCCACGCAACAGATACTCGCAAGTCTTAAGGCACATCACCTTCACTGGGATGATGATGTTACGTATCAGCACAGTCATTCAGATAGATATGACAGAGCCCTTGACTCACTGCGCCATCAAAACCGACTGTACGCCTGCACCTGCACTCGCAAAAATCTTCGAACACTTGAGCGCTCGGACTATCCTGGTATCTGCAGATCTCTGCAGCACGAGGAGCTCGATCGTGCATTGAGGTTACTCGTAGACCCGGAGACTATTGAATTCAGTGATCTGGTATGCGGCGCATTCAGTGAGAACGTGGCCGAAACAGTCGGAGACTTTATCATCCGAAGGCGCGGACCACTGTACGCCTATCAGCTTGCCGTGGTCGTAGACGATGCAAAACAAAGTATCAGTCATGTCGTCAGAGGCGCTGATTTACTCGACAACACAGCCAGACAAATCGTGCTGCAACGGCAACTCGGTCTACCTACACCAGTCTATCTGCACCTACCGCTCACTCTGGATGCACAAGGGCGTAAGTTAAGTAAGCAAACCGGAGCGAAAGCGTTGGACAATCACCGCACCGCAGACAATCTCCGGCTTGCCTGGACCCTCCTCGGCCAGACTCCTCCTCCCAAATCAGCAAATACCTGCGAGACAATCCTGGATCATTGTCAAAACGCCTGGAACAGGAAGACAATACCTCCATCATGTATTTGATTTTATTGCTATTACCCTGGATTTTAGCCGCTGATATTGGCGGAATTCCCGTGTTGATCTTTTGTGTATAACTGAGAACCCAGCGAAAAATACACCACCGCAACGGTTGACCCGAGATTACCAACTCCCTATCGTTCACCCATCTAGAAATACCTTTGGAGAACACACGGTGTCTGAATCAAAAATATACCCGGTAAAGTCAGAAGCAGCCGGTAATGCACTGATAAACGACGAACAGTATCAGGAGATGTACGAGCGCTCTATCAATCAACCGGATGAGTTCTGGGCCGAACAGGCCAATGAGCTTATTGACTGGTTTACCCCGTGGGAGACCGTGCAGAACGTTGACTACCATAAGGCAGATATCAAATGGTTTGAAGGCGCCAAACTCAACGTCGCACACAATTGTCTGGACCGCCATCTTGAAACACGCGGCGATCAGGTTGCGATCATCTGGGAAGGCGATGATCCGGAAACACAAAGAAAAATCACTTATAAAGAATTGCACGCAGAAGTTTGCCAATTCGCCAGTGCACTGAAAGGCCTGGGAGTCAGTAAAGGTGATCGGATCTGCATCTACATGCCCATGATTCCCGAAGTCGCCGTTGCAATGCTCGCTTGCACAAGAATCGGTGCCATACACTCTGTGGTGTTTGGAGGCTTCTCTCCCGATGCACTGCGTGACCGCATTAATGATTCCGAATGCAGCATCGTAATCACCGCCGATCAGGGGCTGCGTGGCGGCAAGCACGTTGCGCTAAAGTCCAATGCGGACAAAGCCTGCGAAGACACACCGAGCGTTCGCAAAGTCGTGGTCGTGAAGCACGGTGGTGAGCCCATTGGCTGGAATGACGGACGAGATGTCTGGTATCACGAGCTGGTAGAAGCCGGTTCAACCAATTGTGCCGCTGAAGAAATGGACGCAGAAGACCCTTTGTTCATACTGTATACCTCGGGCTCAACAGGCAAACCCAAAGGCGTTCAACACACAACTGGCGGCTACATCCTCTACGCCGCCATGACACACAAGTATGTTTTCGATTATCACGACGGCGATATCTACTGGTGTACAGCTGATGTCGGCTGGGTAACCGGACATTCGTACATCGTCTACGGCCCGCTGGCCAATGGTGCTACAACACTGATGTTTGAAGGTGTACCCACATACCCTGATGCAGGCAGGTTCTGGGAAGTGATTGATAAACACCAGGTCAATATTTTCTACACAGCGCCCACTGCCTTGCGTGCACTGATGTCACAGGGCGATGAGCTGGTGAAAAAACACTCGCGCAGCAGCCTGAAACTTCTGGGTACAGTCGGTGAACCTATCAACCCCGAAGCCT
This sequence comes from uncultured Granulosicoccaceae bacterium, assembly GCA_964593315.1. GTDB lineage: Bacteria > Pseudomonadota > Gammaproteobacteria > Granulosicoccales > Granulosicoccaceae. The sequence continues at coordinate 7,074 of CAZQKJ010000065.1, read as the reverse complement.
GGGAGTGGTATTACAAAACGGTCGGTGAAGAGCGTTGCCCGATCGTTGATACCTGGTGGCAAACCGAGACTGGCGGCATCCTTATCACACCGCTGCCTGGTGCTACTGCATTAAAACCAGGTTCTGCAACCAGACCATTCTTTGGTGTTCGACCTGCCCTGCTCGATGAAGAAGGCAAGATCATTGAAGGTCAGCCTGCCACAGGTAATCTGGTCATTACTCATTCGTGGCCTGGCCAAATGCGCACCCTCTACGGCGACCATGATCGTTTCCATGAAACCTACTTTAAAATGTATCCGGGCTACTACTTCACCGGTGACGGAGCAAGAGTAGACGAAGATGGTTACTGGTGGATCACCGGCCGAGTCGACGATGTGATCAATGTGTCCGGTCACAGAATGGGTACGGCCGAAGTCGAGAGCGCACTGGTATTGCATGACTCGGTAGCAGAAGCTGCAGTGGTCGGTTACCCGCATGACATTAAAGGTCAGGGCATCTACGCCTATGTGACCTTGATGGTTGGTACCGAACCTACCGAAGCGCTTCGTAAAGAGTTAGTACAGCACGTGCGTAAAGAGATCGGTCCAATCGCAAGCCCTGATGTTATTCAGTGGGCACCGGGACTACCGAAAACCCGCTCAGGTAAAATTATGCGACGGATACTGCGTAAGATCGCAGAGAACGAAGTAGACAGTTTGGGAGATACCTCTACCCTTGCAGATCCTGCGGTGGTGGATGACCTGCTTGAGAATCGCGCTGCCAATCAAGCGTAGCGTTTCAAACCCGGGGTTTTAACCTCGGTTATTTAACTTCAGGCATTCAAGCTGAAGTTAGATGCAGCTTGCGAAATATACAAAGCCCGGCCATTGGCCGGGCCAGCTGCATAGGGTGATACCGTGACGCGCAAGGTATTTACTTAACCACCACCGGGATACACGTAGTTAAGAAAGTGCCAGATCAGGTACAGCACGCTGCAGATAATCAACCCGATGCTCCAGATAATTATCCAGAGTTGATTGCCCCGACGCCCAACGTACAGCAAAATTATTCCAATCACTAACGCCAGAAAAACCGTAGCGCCCAGCATACCTGGTGAAGTTTCCGCAACTGGCAGACCTGTTAAAGAATCAATCTTGTAACGCATAATAGACTGCTAACAGCCCAGGCTAGCTGTCTGAGGGCTCAAACTTCAGTGATGCTGAATTAATACAATAACGAAGTCCTGTAGGCTTTGGCCCATCCGGAAAAACATGCCCCTGATGCGCATCGCACTCATTGCAGTGAACCTCTGTACGAACCATCCCCATACTTACATCACGGGTTTCTGCCAGATTCTCGCGTACTGCAACATCGTAAAAGCTGGGCCACCCGCTGCCGGAATCGTACTTGGTATCTGAATCAAACAAGTGCGCTCCACATACAATACAAAGATACTTGCCAGACTGTTTGTTATCGTTAAGCTCTCCGGTAAAGGGCGCCTCGGTACCGTGCCCCTGAGTCACCTTATACTGCATGTCGGTCAGCTTTTTACGCAGTTCATCATCACTGGGTCTGGTCACAATAACGGTTCCTGAAGTTGTATCAAACCCGTCACTTTCGCATACTCGATTACTGCAATGAAGATGAACAGGCAAGTTGATTCCACAGGTTGTAAGATAACACTTTTTACTATTGTGATCTGATCTTGCCAGTACCGAGATCCTATATCGCCGCTGATAGCTGATGAGAGCTTCTATAGGTACACCGCAGTTGCAAAGACAAACATCCGGCAAATAATCTGCTACTTTTGCCACATCTGCCAGACCAATGCCCGATAGAAAGCCTGGCAGAAAAACCGAATTCAAGCGCCAGTGCACCGCCGTTAGTATTACGTTATGACTTCATCAAAGAAATCAAAATCATCCGGCAAGAAAGACCCGGCAAGCGATGACGAACTCGCCAATATCGAAGATCCGGCCGAGCTTTTTCGTATGGCAGTGGGGTCAGTAAAACCGGTCGGTGATGACAGGGTGGCACCTGCGCGCGGCAATGTAAAACCACGCCCGCGTCAGTTTGAAAAAGACGAGCGCTCGGTGATGGCTGAGGCCATGCATGACGATCGCGATCCGGATGAACTGGATAGCGGGGAGCATCTTTCCTGGCGCCGCGATGGCGTACAGAACCGTGTCATGAAAAAGCTCGGTAACGGTTACTACTCTATTCAGGAAGAGGTAGACCTGCACGGCATGACCGTCGCCGAGGCCCGCGTGGCCCTGACAGAATTTGTCGCACACACCATCGACACCCACCAGAGTTGCTGCGTGCGCATCATTCACGGAAAAGGAAGGCGTACGGCCACAGAAGCCCCGGTGCTTAAACCCTTTGTGTCCTCATGGCTCAGACAGCGCAGGTTTGTGATGGCATTTTGTTCGTGTAAACCGGTACACGGTGGGACGGGTGCGGTGTACGTGCTGCTCAGGCGCGGAAAAGAGTCTGATACCACTGAAGGCTTGAGCGGATCGGAGAGTTAACAACTTGTCCGATATAGTGTGTCGATGTCTCAGGTAGCTGTCTCAGGCAGCCAGGCACGGCTGGTATCGAATCCCAACGTCTGGCCACGTCGGGGACTTCGACTCCCTCTATGCAGCTCTGTGGCTGCTCTGGTGCTGCCTGCTTCCCATGTGCAGACATAAATCGGATAACTGATGGTTATCAATGGTCTGTCTTATTGCAGACTCGCGCTATCTAACGGCCATCGTTCGCCAAAGTAGAATTGTCGTTCACATTTTGTAACATTGTTGGCATTCGACTAAGAAATCCACTTCTTCGCGTCATACAAGGGCAGTTTGGTGTGTTGAGAGGTCATCAAAGAGCGCTCTCCTGCCGCTCGAGGTCAGAGCCGGCGATCAGAACTGGCTGCTCCATCGAAACACAGGCAGCCTGATAAAGCGACTCAAACCGCCAGCTGAGGACATATTCTGAGGAGGCGTCCTACCTGAATTCTCCCAGGTCGCCACGAATGGGTCGCAACGAATGGATCGCAACGAATGAGTCGAAACAAACCGTTCTCTACTGGCGTGACTGAAACGGTGCTGTCAGCTGGTATCGGAGAGAGTCCGATTGTTCGTCTTCCATGGTATCGACGCCGTATCGGATTTTGTCAGTGTCATCATAGACAAAAGTACCGAACAACCTGTCCCATATAGAGAAGATGTTGCCATAATTTCTGTTAGTCCATGGCATACGGTAGTGGTGATGAAATTTGTGAGCGTTCGGCGTCACGATGACATAACTGAGCCCCCGGTCAAGAGATTCAGGCAATGAAATATTGGAGTGCGTGAAGTAGGTACACACGACAGTCAGCAGCCGATAAAAAATGTAGACCCCCATTGGTGCACCTAACAATGCGACGGTCGCCAGAGTCACCGACTCTCGCACACAGTAATCAATCGGATGGTGGCGGGTACCTGTGGTGGCAGTCACGTGTAAGTCACTGTGGTGTATCTGATGAAAGCGCCATAGCCAACGAATATTGTGCAGCAAGTAGTGAACTGTGTACTGTGCCAATAGATCAAGGATCAACAAAGCCGCCAGCAACTCAACCCATACTGGCAGACTGATCCAGTAAAAAAGTCCAAAACGATAGACCTCCAAGACTGGCAATAACGACACAAGAACCAGTGAAAACAGTGCATTGATAATTATTGTGGTCGCAAGCAGCGACAAATTAACACGCAGTCTTTTAAACCGGTTGTAATCAGCATTGCTAAGCGGGATAAGTAACTCTGCAATCGATGCGACAGACAAACAAAGGGCTAACCACAGAACTTTAGCTATATCAGGCAAGCTTGCAAGATAGATCAAAAAATTCTCAAGCAATGGATTCTCCCTGTGGCATGCAATTCTCGTGCAGCCTGGCAACAGATTTACTCAAATCACACAGCCGCTCAGACGCTACCGATCTACAAGAGACGCTTTTGGTGCAACGTTATTGTTAACAACAGACCGTGGTCGACCACATATTACTCAGTGAAGCGTTACATTACCCGCTTCATGAGGATCACTGTCTTCACTGAGTTCTTGCGATATCAAATCGTTGTCTACTTCGATATCTTCCTCGGGTGTATCAGGGGAGTCTGTTTCATCCTCCGACCCTGCAGGAGGTACTTCCATCCCTGCATCCTGGGCAATACTGTCAAGGTCTTTTAACTCGCTTAACGGCGGCAGTTCGTCAATGCGACGCAGGTTGAAGTAGTCCAGAAACTCTTTTGTTGTAGCGTACATTGCCGGGCGTCCTGGAACTTCTTTATGCCCCACTACCCTGACCCACTCGCGCTCAAGCAAGGTTTTTATGATGTTGGTGCTGACTGCAACACCACGAACTTCCTCAATTTCACTGCGTGTAATCGGCTGCCGGTAGGCAATAAGCGCCAGTGTCTCAAGCAATGCACGCGTATAACGTGGCGGACGCTCCTCAAAAAGCAGTGATATGAACGGTGAGACTTCCTGATCGATCTGCACTCTATAACCACTCGCTACCTCCACCACACTCACACAGCGAGACTCGTAGTCTGTCTGAAGGGCTGCAATCGCTTCTGTTACTTGCGCGCGCTCTACGGGTTCTTCTTCATTGGCAAAGAGATTGTGGAGTTGAAGCAAGGTTAAGGGTTTGTCTACTGCCATTAACGCTGCTTCGATAATGTTTTTGATTTGATCAGGTGCCACTGGTTATTTCATCCTTTGCATTACGCATATTCAGAATCAGGGTCAGAATTTTCAAAGTTCACACGCTCGGTGTCTGTTGAACCGCTCGCCGGATGCAAGTAGATCGGTGCGAACGGCTCTTTTTGTACAATCTCAATCATCGATTCTTTACACAACTCGAGCATGGCAAGAAAACTCACAACACAACCGGCCCGCCCTTCTTCAACGGTGAACAGAGATAAAAATTCTATCCGGCCTTGTTCATTGATCGCAGCCAACAAATTCGACATGCGCTCACGAACTGACAGCGCTTCTCGTTCAATACTGTGGTGCTGATTGAGGTTGGCACGCATCACCACACTGCGAAATGCCGTTAACATTTCTTCGAGTGTGACGTCAGGCAGTGGTTGTCTGTTTTCAAGCGCCGGCAATCCAGCGCCTGCATCAAATACATCTCGCTCCATACGTTTCAGCGTATCGAGATCCTCGGCAGCTTTTTTAAACTGCTCATAGGCTTGCAGGCGTCTGATCAGTTCAGCGCGGGGATCGTCTTCGTCGGTGTCCTCTTCCGGCCGCGGCAACAACAGACGAGACTTGATCTCGGCCAACATGGCAGCCATCACCAGATACTCTGCCGCCAGCTCGATGCGCATCATCTCCATCACTGCGATGTATTGCATGTACTGAGCGGTGATGGCGGCGACCGGAATATCGAGGATATCGAGGTTCTGACGTTTGATCAGATACAGCAGGAGGTCGAGCGGACCCTCAAAGGTTTCAAGAAATACCTCGAGCGCATCCGGCGGGATGTACAGATCCTTGGGCGTGTCTTCGTACGGCTGACCCAGAACCATCGCCACCGGTATTGACATATCAAGTGGTGATTCCGGACTGTCCAGTTCATTTTCTGGCATCAGTTATGTGCTTCCTGAAAAATACATTCTATTTCCTAAGCGCTATTACTGCAGCATGCTCGTATCACCCTTTCCTTCTCGTATAACTTCTACTTCAGACTCCAGGGAGACTACGCTGGTCTCTTCCAGACCACAGGCACCACCGTCAATCACAGCGTCAACGTCTGCTTTCAGCAACTGATTGATATCATAGGGATCACTGAGCGGATATTCATCTTCAGGCATCAATAGTGTCGTACTCATCAAAGGTTCGCCGAGCTCGGTCAGCAGCGCTTTCACAATAGCGTTATCCGGCACTCGGATTCCGATGGTTTTACGCTTCGGGTGCAGCAAGCGCCTGGGTATTTCATTGCTTGCCTTGAGAATGAAGGTATAAGGCCCGGGCGTCAGTGATTTAAGTAGCCGGTAATTGCGATTATCCACTTTCGCATAGGTCGCTATAGATGACAAATCTACACAAACCAGCGACATATGGTGGCCTTTCTGCAACCGCCTGATGCGATAGATACGTTCCAGCCCCTGTTTGTTGTCCAGCGTGCATCCGAGCGCGTAGCAGGAGTCAGTCGGGTAGACAATCACCGCGCCGTCGCGAAGCATTGACGCAACCCGATCGATCAATCGGGCCTGCGGGCTCTGCGGGTGTATCTCGAAGTACTGACTCATTCAAGCTGTTTGCTGTATTCAGTTCACTGCAGGTAACCTGCTCGCTCTCTGAATGATACAATCGCCGTCCCCGACGATCCCAGCTCGTCTCCGTTTATCTGCGTCCAAATCGGACCTGTGCAGTTTACCGAACCGCACGCTAATTGCACCGGACTTTGCAATGAAATTCCTGATCGACTTCTTCCCGGTGATCCTCTTTTTGATCGCCTACAAATTTACCAACATATACGTCGCGACGATGGTGATCATTTGCGCCTCGTTTGTGCAGGTGGCAGCGTACTGGTTAATCAAACGCCGCTTTGAAAAGATGCACCTGTTATCGCTGGCGCTGTTTGTGGTGCTCGGCGGGATGACGCTGTATCTGCGTGATAAGCGTTTTATCATGTGGAAACCCACGATTATCAACTGGCTATTTGCAGCGGGTTTTGCAGCGTCTGCCTACATTGGCTCAAAACCGCTTATCCAGCGCATGCTCGCAGGCCAGATCAATCTGCCTGAAATGGCATGGAAAAAACTCAACTGGGCGTGGATCGGTTTTTTCATCCTCTCCGGTTTAATCAATCTCTACTTCGCACAGCAATACATCACGGCACAGGGTGCATTGACCGACGCTGTGCCAGGTATTACCTCTGATCAACTGGCTGATCTGGATTGCTCTACCGGCTTTAGCGACGACACAATCCCGCTGTGCGAGACCGCGAGTGCCAAAGAAAGCACCTGGGTCAAGGTAAAGGTGTTTGGACTGATGGGCCTGACGATCCTGTTCATCATCGGCCAGACTATTTTCCTGATGCGCTATATGAAGGAAGAAGAA
>CAZQKJ010000064.1:0-12902 GCA_964593315.1 uncultured Granulosicoccaceae bacterium | reverse complement strand
AATAACTCCAAAACCAGCGTGACTTTAATTGTTATGTTCCTTTTTCCAATGCCTGTCTTGTTTACGTCGCCTTATGACCTTTACCGGGACAGGCAGAGAGGAGTTTGAATAAGGTTTATGTTGTAACGTGAAACTAAACCTAGAGGAGAAAATAAGGAAATGCGCAAAACTATCGACAATATAACCTGCTTAAACCAAGGAACGACAGTGGTTTTAGAATATTCCTGGTTCGCGTTAATACCAATCACTTCCCTGACCAGGTAAATTCAATGCGAATTCCACCAGGCTCTGTAAACATCATGTGCTTTCGCGGACCTTGACCGCCAAGCTCGGGTTCAAATTCTATGTGCACACCAGGCCATGCCGACACGGTACTTGACAGTTCCATCAAGGCCGACTCTGTTGCAACAGACAACGCTAAGTGGTGGAGTCCAATATTTTTCTTCCGATTAAATGTTTCCACATCTAATGAAGCATCGACTTGCCACAGGGTTAAAATGACGTTCCCGTCTGAAACGATAGTTCGAGGATAACTATCATCTCGACCTAAATTTTCCCACTCAAGACATTTGACGAAAAATTTCGTCGTTGTGTCCACATCCTGTACTGTTAACCCCAAATGATTCAACCCTTGTGTCTTAATCACTACGTTCTCCTTAGTATTGAGTTATAAAACACTATTTCCAGTGCGGTGTATACGTTTTATCAAAACCTGGCAGCGCTTCTATTTTCGAATTCCAACCAAAAATATTGACAAAGTTCTTTGGTAAATCACACAACTTCCCGCCGATATCAGCATCGACTTTATTCGCAGCTCTAGACATGTATTGTAATAGCGGATAAAGACTAATATCTGAAGCGGTTATGGCATCACCTGACAAATAACCTGTTGCAGATAGTTCGCGCTCTACACGGGAAAGCTCTTCTTCCAGATTCTTTCGTGCGATGATCACCTGCCCGCTCAGCTCTTCCAGCTTGCTAGCAAAGATAGGTTTAGCAAAGTTGAATACCGATGCTTCTATGTAGCCAGTCGTACTTTGAATAGACTGCCAAATCTTGCCTGTATCCTCAGGATTTTCACCGAACAATACATGAGATGGATAGCGTGACTCAAGGTATTGCAGTATGGCCAATGATTCAGTGAGTGCGAAATCACCATCTGTGATTAACGGAACTTGCGCTCGCGGACTTAAGCTCAGGAATTCAGGCTTACGAAGCTCACCACTTGAAAAGCTCATGAGCTTTCCTTCGTATGATATTTTTTTATTTCCAACGCAAGCATTACGCGCCAGTCAAATGGACTACCACTGCCCCAATACAAAGTTAACATGCTGGTTTCCTAATTACTTACGATACGCTGGCAAGTAAGGGCAGGCCTGCTCGACCTATCCTAATATTAACTACTGCTTTTTGTAACGTTCGTTGAAAGCATCAACCTTATTGCCTGGTGCTTTTTCAAGCTTCTTGCCAGTATAGGCAGGGTGACAACTTGAATAAATATTAAAGCTTGCACTTGCTTTCACTGTTGAGCTTACTGTCATTTTGTGAGCCACAGTTTTCACATCTGTGGTGAAAAGACAAAAGGGGCGCACCTTTAGCCCCGCTCGCGAGTGCGAGCGGGACGGTTACTTCAATACTACGGAGTTAGATGAGTAAAACCAATCTTGTTCCCATCCAGATCACGAACGTATGCGCCGTAGAAAAATGGCGCTGCGCGTTCAGGTGCGCCCTCATCAGATGCACCTAATTCAAGTGCTTTCTTGTACAAGGCATTCACACCCTCTTCAGAGCCACCGGGGATTGCGATCATCTGACCGTTACCATGGCTTTGAGCCTGACCGTTGGCGGGAGAGTACATACAGCAAGCATGGCGCCGCCTTCATCCGTACCATAGAATTTGATTCGATCCAGCCCCATCACCATTTTGCCGCCAATGGTTCCCAGCAACGAATCGTAGAATGAGCAAGCTTTGTCTAGATCTGTGGCACCAATTACTGTGTAAGCAAGCATGTTATTTCCTTTTGTGTTTGATTTAATTGAATAAAAACAGCGATACAGAACAGCTGCAACGCTGATACTTTCGTTGTTCGGCACCTCACCGACTATCAGGCGACAGTATACTACCTATCAGTAGGTAGTGTCGAGGGCTTTGCTTCATACAATAATGTTTGAAGGATTCACTGCACTAAACATGAAGTTGCCGATAGCGACCGTGTTTAGCAGATCATCTAGTCCCGCCGCGGGCGCAACTATGTAAGGTTAGTGATACCCACAACCTGTTGATGCAGCTCGCCAGGCACACCGAACGCAAAACCTGCAATACTGCCCAATGCCATCGAACGGCCACAACAATCTCCACCGCAGCGAATGTTATCGGTGATGGTGTTAGTAAAATCAGTTGCGTGATTAAGTAAATGCCAGTTCAGCGGCATGGAGTGTTTTACGTAACAGGCTAAACCGAATTGTTGGGCGGTTTGCAAAGGTTCATAGGTGTCCTTGGCCAGGGCTTCTCGCATTAAGTCACCCAATTCACCTTTTACCGGCTCGGCGGCTTTTGCCAGAGCTTGTTTTAGTTCAACACCAGAAGCCAGTTGCGACAACACGCTATGCACCGCTTCTGATGATTGAAGTACATCCTCATTGGTGGATATAACTTTAACCGCATCCAGCGTTTCAGAAATCGAGGTATCAACTGCGAACAAGCCTGGCACAACGCAAACACCAGGCATTTGGTTATCATCCATTCCAGAAGGTATGCTGATGTCGTCACCTTCTATAATTAAACGAGCAATCAACTGTTTTGTTGGTTTATCCGGATAGCCCTCAAAAGCGCCGCACGGCCCGAACACATCCATAATCGCTTTTTGGTGGTTCACAATGGAGTAGCCTTCGCCTGAAGCAAGCGCGCCTACAATACGTGCTGACTCACCGTAGTGAGACAACTGACCCGCACGTCGAGCAGCATGAACAAATGAGCCTCGCTTACCCTCGTATACCGCAGCATCTGGTTGCCGAAACAAAAGACTACCTGTCGTTTCTACCCGTTTGATTTGATCTTGATCATAAAGCCAGTGCAGCCCCATTGAAGCTGCGTCTGCTACCAAAGCGCCTAGTAATGCATCGTTTTTATTCATAATTAGTTAGAGATTACTGTGAGTGGTTACTGGATTGAATGTTGCAGCGAAATCGTTGTCCACAGACCTGCAGAATGCGTGTAAAGTTCCCAAGAACTGGATGTTAGCTAAGTTAATTGCTAACTTTTTTAGTGTATCAAGCACTATAACAGATGAAGATGAACACATGAATGATCTGAAAATACGAGACGAATATCTAGTCAAAGACGAAGACAAGCTGCGTGACATATGTGGTCATACTACCGAGAGTATCTGGGCAAAGGCGACTACTGTCATCACCGAGCCCATGCAGCAATTCATTGCCATGTCACCCTTTTGCTGTTTATCATCACAAAACTCTGAGCATCAGACCGATCTATCGCCACGTGGTGACCCGGCCGGCTTTGTTACCGTGGCCAATGAATCCACCCTGCTGATGCCTGATCGACCTGGCAATCGCCGCTACGATACAATGAGAAATGTCGTTCAGTCTCCTCAGGTGTCGTTGCTGTTCATGATACCCGGCATCTCTATAACCTTACGTGTTAACGGTACTGCGCAAATTACTCACGACCCGGAAATACTAGAGCCCTTTGTAATACGCAATAAGCTCCCACAACTGGTGCTGATCATTAACGTTGAAGAAGCCTATGGCCATTGTGCAAAAGCTATTTTGCGCTCAAAATTGTGGGACCCAAAGGCTCAACCCTCCCCTGAAGACGTACCTACCCTTGCAGACCTGATGATGCATCATCGAAAGTTGTCGAATGATGAGGTTGAACGCATTGATGAAACTATCTCAGACGACATTAAAAACAGTATGTACTAGTGCAATGAAACATTGCCCCAGATAAGTGCTTAATAAAGAAAAAGGGACAGCCAATAGACGCTTAGAGTCATTTCCTCTGAAAATTGTTCTCAATTGACGGCGACTCGTCATATTTCAAAACGAATAGCACAAAGATTGCTTGTTCAAGCAAAATCGTCCAGCAGTGCCTCTGCGAGGTGCACTTATCTTTCTCAGTACTTTTGATTTCTGAGTGACCGTCTGCTGGATCGTAGTCAGGTACGCAGATCTTCGATGACTAGAGCAATACAAAACTCCCCCACGTTTATAGTGACGGCCATTCTGTTATTGGGATTTTTGATCGCTGCTGCAATCATGGGCGGGTACAGGCCAATGATATGCGTATTGCTGATTATCTTTGCAGCATTAGCGTTATGCCGTGAGTTCGGAGTGTTTGATTTAAAACAGGCTAACGCCAAATTAACGCCCGAAGAACGTAAATTTCAAGCTTGTGTGAATCAGGCAATGCGATCTGAAAGGGTCAGCGAACGAAAAGAAATAAAGAAGCTTATCTGTTATCCAACCCCTGATATCGGATCGATGGATGAGTTTGAATCACTTGAAGAAGTTCTTATCAGAAACGATGACTTCGACAGCATGCATGAAATACCCTGCCTCCCAAACTTAAAGAAACTTAGTATTGGCGGAGAAAAAATAAAGTCGATTGATGGTTTAGATCAATTTTCGAATTTAACTGAGCTTGCCATACTTTCCAATATGCTCTCTTCCATCAAAGAAATTCCCGCCACTCTTAATCTAGAGACACTGAAAATACGCTCTAATCCGCGCTTGATCAATTTGGATGGCGTTGAACAATTCAAATCTCTGAAGTGGTTTGAAGTAAAGCGCAACAGCATCACTGATATCACAGCCATAGCTTCACTCACAGAACTTGAAGCCATTGATCTCACTGCTTTGTCTAATTTAAACAAGCTAGAGACTGCACGCTTTCGAGCCTTAAAGACCCATGATTTCTCACCGCTGCACGGCAAGCCAAACATGCGACATCCAGGCGCTACCGGTAAAGATATCCCTTGTGAGGCGATGTCAAAATGGATAAATACCCTCGAGCCTCAGCGCCGAAAGTTCATGTGGGTGTCCAAGCACTGTAGGTTTCTAACCGATAATCTTTGAAGAGTTATGGAGGAGACAATTTCTCAATCCAATTTTGTAATATAATAAAGGGCAGACACACGCTTGTGAGAGCGGACTACAAGGCCCGATCTGCTAGCTACACACACCATTTTTATCTTTATCCTTATGAACGCCAAGTGCCCATGCAACATTTAAGTATCCTTCTGATGTCGACTCTATGTTCGAGTTGCGCGCTACGAACCTTTGATATTCCAATAGCGCCAAAAGCTACGTTAGAACCAAATCTGGCTGTTGTATTCGATATTGATGGAACATTAACTCCAAAACCGTCCGCTTCTGGTATTGCCCGAGCCAATGCAGTGAATGCCGCGCGGTTGTACGCCGACAACGGTTACAAAATAATCTATCTAAGCGCGCGCCGCAGAACTTTACAATCTCGCATTCCTAAATGGCTGACAAAAAATGGCTTCCCGGAGGGCAGCATTCAAGTCCCCCAGAATTCGAATGATTCTAGTGATAACGCCGCCTTTAAGACGCGTATCTTAAATGAGTTTAAGGGCAATGGCTGGAAGCTGGTTGGTGGTTACGGAGATTCAGATACAGATTTCGAAGCATATTTTGCAGCTGGGATAGCCAAGGATGATATCTTCGCGCTCCGCGTGGTTGATGAGGAAGCTTGTGATCCGGGTCCGTGGGCTAAATGTCTCGACTCGTGGGCAGAGCATTTGGATCATATTGCGCAGAAGGTGCAGCCCTAACAATGACACAGGGTCTTATGAAATAGGTCTTTATGACTAGAGTCTTTATGTGAATAAAGGCTATCGAAACTTTCGTGTAGCTCGCTCGCTGGATAAATGCTTAACGCGTCATTCCTTCCGTTTAAGTACATCTGCACCTTAAACACACTGACCACGTATAGTATCTCTTCTCGTTGTAAAGCTAACACGTACCGGCAAAGGAATTCAACGGAGTTGTACTCCGCAGCTTATACTCGCATGCGGGCCCGACTGCGAGAACTACGCAGCCCCTTCTGTTGTGGATTTTAGAGCCTTAAACTCACCGCTGCAGTCGCAGTGAGATTTATGTCAAGACTATATGGGCTCACCCGCTGATGCACGTCGATGTTCTCTGACCAGTAAAACACCTGCTACCAACCAGCACAGCACGAGGAACACGTTGAAGCCAAAGAATGATGTTCTCGACAATTCTAAAAACTGTACGCCAATCAACACTGTTATTGCTGCAAGGCCATCACCGAGGCGTACATAGAGGGTGTCAATGGCAGGTTTGCCACGGAATTTCATCGCAGAACTGACTGGCAGCCAGAGCACGTGTTTTGAAGTATTGTTGAGAGAGTAGTCCGTTGCGTTCTCTGCAATTTTCATCATCTTCACTACAGCCAGTACAGGTAGTAATGCCATTATCGTGTAGGAGGCCAAAGCTATCACTGGCAGAATCAACAGGATTGCCGCAAAGCCGCCGTACTTTAACAATCTTGAGGCAACAAACGCCTGCAGCAGCAGCGCTAAAATGTTTACCCAGAAGAAAAAGTTGCCATAAAACGATGTGGTGCCATCGCGAACAAAATTGAGTTTCGCTTCTTCGCCGGTAATGCCTTGCGCCTGCGCGTCGCTTGCCAGTGAGTCTTGAATAACACCGAATAACAGGTTTTCACCGTTAGTGTTCACCCAGTTGGTCAGCATAGCGACCACTGCTGCAAGTAACAGGAATTTGCTAAGCGCTACTAGCTTGATACCACTCAGCAGGCTGGGTTTCTCAGAAACTAACGCTTCCGTTTTTGGAATGTCGTCGCTTGCAGCATTAACCGCTTCCCGCTTGGCTACGTAGCGCACAATAAATATGGACCCAAGCAACGGGATTGTGGCCACAAGCAACAAAGCTTCGGTGGGCATAATGCCTGAGCCTACCAGCACATTGACGACCCATGAGCCGAATGCAGCACCAGATGTGGCACCAATGGCTATGAAGGGCAGCATTCTTTTGCCGCGCTCATCAGTGTAGATATCAGCGGTGAAAGTCCAGAACTGAGCAACGACAAAAACACTGAACATGCCAACCCATAGGTAGTAGACAATACCCATGAATGAATACCCGCCTATGAAAAAATTCGGCTGAAGAAACCAGAATATAACCATGTTGGAAATACAGAAGAGAGTCGCGCGAGTAAACAGCGTGACCTTGTCCCATTTGGCGGCAAGCTGTGCATACCATCCAACGACAAAAATTAGAATGATGGTTTGCAGGAAGCTGGAATAAGCCTTGACCTCCATTTTCGATAGGCCTTCGACATCTGATACTGCAATCCAGCCTTCACGTAAGGGCTTAATAAAATAGTAAGCCAGCAGAATCAGAAACACATTGGCAAACATTAAGATCGCGGTAGTGCCCTCACCCGACTTAACATCAGTGAAGAGGCGCAGAAAGCGCTCGTTTTTAGATAGTTCAGTCATAATTTACCGGGCTTGGTGGTGTTGGGTGCACACTACATATATCGGTGTAATTACTTAATATAGCAGACGGTACTAAGCATAAGGCATTATAAAGATACAATGAAGTTGATGCCGAGTTCACTAAATGAATGAGTAATATTCGACACTTTCAGGCTAAGGCATACAAAGTTTTGAAAGTTGCTTGTTTAGACTGAGTTTAAGTCCATTGGCAATACAGGTTGCGCTATTGCATCGAATCGCTTCAAGGCCTATGATTTTTGGTTTCTCGAAACCAATTGTTAGGAATCACCGTGCATAAAACCGTCACCAATCTTAAAGGTGCAGCTCAGCAGTTTACTGCTATACCTCGGTTACTGATCACCTTGGCCCTGTTGCAGGGCAGCGGGTCTTTGCTTGCAGCAGAAACTCGAACGGTTATCGGTGACCCGACATTGAGTGCCGGGCCCATTCACCGCTTTCTACTTGGTGCCGACTATCGTGATCTTTGGACCATGCCATTTGACGTAGAGGTTCTTGACTTAAGTACAGAGGCTGGTGGACTTACGCCTTTATTTCGAGTGGGGGGAGCTCAAACTTTTGGTCTTGCGCTAAAAGGTGAAAACGGCAAGAGCTATACTTTTCGCAGTCTGGTGAAAGAGCAAGCGCAAAATCTCCATGAAGATTTAAGAGACCATGCCGCAGGCCGTATTTTTCAAGATCAACAAGCTTCTCTTCATCCGGCAGCTACTTCTATGGTGCCACCTCTGGCTAAAGCGGTCGGGGTAATGCACAACAACCCGCGCTTAATTATATTGCCAGATGATCCTGCACTGGGTGAATTTCAGGAGCTCTTCGCAGGTCGACTCGGCACGATAGAAGAATTCCCTACAAAAGCAGAAGACGGATATGAAGGCTTTAATGGTGCTACCGATATCATCAAGTCATTTGAACTTGTGACGCAATGGCTGGCCAGCCCAGAAGTAAGAGTTGATGCACGCGCTCATTTGCGGCTTCGTCTCTTTGATATATTTTTAGGTGACTGGGATCGCCACGCTAATAACTACCGTTGGGCCAAAATTCCGGGTAACCCGGCTTGGCAACCGATCCCGGAAGATCGTGATCAGGCGTTTGTCGATTTTCAGGGCATCTTGCCTGCGTTGGCCCGGCCGTTCGAAACAAGATTATTAAGATTCGAAGAAGACTATCCCTCTAGTATCGGACTAACCACACAGGGCTGGCCGATCCATCGATGGTTTTTGGCTGAGCTCGACCGATCTGCCTGGATCGAAATAGCAACCGACATGCAAAGCCGAATCACAGACGATGTGATCGATGAAGCAGTAAGCCTTATGCCAGATGAATACAAAGCACTGAGTGCCGACAAACTCGCACGCATAATGAGAGCGCGGCGCGACAATCTACCCAAGATCGCAGAGCGTATCTATCGCTTTATGAATGCCGAGGTTGATGTACAAGCGACTGATCAAAGTGATCGAATTGACCTTCGGAATGTAGAAGGCGGTCTCGAAGTAACAGTGGGTCTAGATAACGGTGATGAACCCTATTTCAAGCGTACATTGAATGCAAAAGATACAAAGTCATTACGACTCTATCTTCGCGACGGACGTAATGCTGTCGTGTGTCACGGTATAGGGCGTACTGGAATTAAAATTGACGTCATCGGCAGTGACAACAATGATCTGCTGGAAGGGTGTGATGCGGCAAAACTGCGTTTTACTGAAACTGCAGAGATTGAGCGCCGCAAAACTCCGTTGCGGGTAGTGCCTAACCCGGCTGAGACAATTGGCTTGCCGAGTCTTAATGTTCCACCTGAATCTGACCGACCGCAAGACTGGCGCAGTAGCATTGTGCCAAATTACATCGTGCGTGCTGATTCAGACGCGGGCCTTGTATTGGGTGGAGGGTTAACCGTAGAGCGCTTTGAATTTGGTAAGAACCCGTTTGGCCAGAGTCACACATTCACAGGTGGTGTCTCTGTTAGTGGTGAGTTTGAAGCGACCTACATGGGCACGTACCAGCATTGGGATCCCAGGTTTCGGTCATCACTTGCTGCCAACATAACAAGCATTAAAGAAGCTGATTTTTTTGGTTTTGGCAACGAGACTTCGGATGACGGGGACAGTGACTTTTTTGATACCGAACAAACAGTGACAACAATTAAACCTACCTTAGATTTCGTCGCGTCGCCTGAGGTCAGCTTATTCGGAGGCGTTGAGTTCAACTACAGCTCCACTGAAGATGACGATGAAAGTTTGCTTAACGAGTTAGCGCCATTAGGCATCGGTGACTTCGGATGGGCTAATGTGTTTGTCGGCATTGACTACGATACCCGTGATCGCTCCAGGCTCAATAGTCCTGGTGTACACGTCCGTGTAGAGGGTGGTTTTTCTCCCGAGACCCTTGATGTAGAAGACTCCTTCAACTCTATAGAAGCGGCGGCGGCAGGCTTCATCGAGGTGGGATCGCGCTCAATTTTGGCATTGCGGATTGGTGGCAGGAGTGTTTCATCAGATGTTCCGTTCCAGGAAGCAGCCTATATTGGCGGCATTACGAATGTGCGCGGACTCGACAACAGACGTTTCGCCGGCGATGCCTCAGCATTCGGTAGCGCTGAGTTAAGGGTCTCATTAGGACAGGCTTCTGCCTATTTAGCGCAAGCTGAGTATGGAGTATTTTTCTTTGGTGATGTCGGGCGGGTCTTCACCGATGACATCGTAGTAGATGACAGCGTAGATTCGGATGATCTCCATGCGTCGGCAGGTGCTGGCATCTCGGCCTCAGCTCTAGATGATACCTTTATATTGTCGCTTGCTATCGCGAGGAGCGAAGAGCGGACGGCGGCTGTATTCAGTGCCGGTTTCAGCTTCTAACACATGTCTGTTCAGGGCCCGATGCTCATCCATCGGGCCCGCGTTCGTAGCACTACTACCTGTGATCTCGTAGCTTTCTGTCGATAGGCTTTCGCGGTTGAACCTGTGCGGGCGTGCAACTCAGGCAGTTTCTCATGAAGCCAATACTGATAAAGCGACCTGTTGAGCGACATTATCCCTTCATGTCAAATCCTCATAAAAAATGAAGGACCATTCGAAGGGGTAACCCGACGCGTGAGCGAGTAAAGGCGCAAGCCGTCTTTAAGCTAGAGTTCTAGTTGAGTTTTAAGAAGCCGCTGCATAGATCGTAGGATCGCCGCTTCTCTATTAGCAAAGCTAAAACTCGAAGAGTCCTCGCTGACGCGTCGGGTTACCCCTTTCCATGCTGGCCCACAGCGGTGTTGGCGACAGAGCACCTGCTAGTAAAGCACCACCACGATGCCTCCATGCCAGTATTCCTGTCGCTACGGTTACTTAGACTGCCATTGCCGGTTCCAACGATAAAGCGCAACACTGATTGCCCTGTGAATCGAGCCCTTCAATATGGGCACGGACCCGAAAGAAATACGGAGCTGCAAAAGAAACTCTGCTGGTGGACAACTATTAAGTAGAACCGAGCAACCGGATGCGACAAACTATACGTCTGAGTCTACGCAGGGGCCGCCAGTAACGGGTGTTCCTACTGTGAGTAGGCAATTGAGAATACTGAGGATTTACCGCCAATGAAAATGCGGCTGCACAAGAAAATTGGGCGCACGATTCGACAAAAATTCCGAAACTCCATTTTGTCCAAACACGGTGATAGTGTCTTAGCCAATACCTGGAATGGACAGCTACTCGTTGAAGCTGGTGACTTCTCCGTCGGAAGAAAATTACTTGATAATGGGGCTTATGACCAAGCGGCAGTTGAATGGTTGTCGGAGTGTGTAAGTCACCAAGCAGACTCTATTGTCATTGTTGGTTCGCATATAGGGGCATTGCTAGTGCCATTATCACGAGTATCCAAAAATATAACTGGATTCGAGCCCGACGCGATGAACTTTAAACTTCTTTCAAAAAATATAATATTAAATGAAGTACACAATGCGAAGGTGATTAATGCCGCGGTGGGCAAGGAGCCAGGCATAGTGACAATGGTTAGAAACACACTGAATACAGGAAATACTTCTGTAGGCACGGGCACCGATGATGCCTCCGAAGGGGTAGAAGTAGTTACATTAGATAATTTCTTTGCTGGAACACCAGTAGACTTAATGGTCATGGATGTTGAGGGCTATGAGAAACATGCACTTGAAGGTGGCATCAGAACTTTAGAGTCGACAGAAAGACTCTATGTTGAGTTTGCGCCAGAACAACTCATGGAACATGGCACTGACCCTAAAGGCTTACTGCAACTTTTAAGTCAATCGTTCACACTACTATATTTGCTAGAGGATCATGATGTTGTGTGTACAACATCAGAAGCAGGCTGCCGTGATATCGCACAAAACATGTGGTCTCGTGGATATTTAAAAAATCTGCTATTTACTAAAACGAAATTGCCTGAAAAAGCGTGCAGTGTACCCGCCAACCCCTAAAAAGCAGTAACACTTGAACGTTGGGGTTGGCTATGTTCGAACTTTGAAGATCGACTCAAAGATTGGCTCAAAGGAACAAGTTGGTACAACACACCCAAAATATCTCCCTAAATTCAAAAGCGATTATCAAGTTTTAACAGCGCCCGCTCCCAACTGGATCAACAAGTAACGAATGCATTGAAGCATCTATCATTATTTGAGAATTCCTTTCAGCCCGCCCAGTGCTTTGAGTGGGTTTTTGCGAACTTTGCTCTCTTCAGCTGCTATATACTTAAAAATACCATCCATGGTTTTCTTGGTGATGTGGTCAGTCACATCGTCACTACTGACACCCAATTTGCTAATGCCCTTAATGCCGTTTAATTTATCCAACTGATCAAATGTTCCAGTATCTCCCATGGACTTAGACACTAACGGGCGGATTTTATCGCGCAGGGCATCACCGCTACTATCACGCAAATATTGGGTAGCGCCATCACCCTCTTTAGCGATGCCTATACCGTCTTTTAAGTTTATGTCGTCAATAGCTTTACGGAATATAGGCTTGGCTTCTTTGGCCGCCAGACTAGCCACTTCGTTCATGCTTTTGGTAAGGTCTTTGGTAAGGCCTGACTTGCCAGTTAACTTCAAAAGCTTGCTAGCCTTTTTTAATGGACCAGGAAGCAATATGCGCACGGCTTTATCGGAATAAAATGCTCCAGGCTGTGACAACTTATCAAGCGCTTGGTCTGATGCTCCACCCAGTAATTGGCTAATGCCCCCACTTTCTGCAACTGCAGGGGTACTCACTATTGCCACTGACGTACAGCTTAAACAAGCTGCGACTATGGCGACACGAATAGTTGGCCTGTGCATAATAATTTCCTTTGATTCATCTAGCCCGGATTATTCATGAGGCGACACGAGTTTTTATGCAATGTACTGTATTT
>CAZQKJ010000063.1:0-13217 GCA_964593315.1 uncultured Granulosicoccaceae bacterium | reverse complement strand
ACTGTGCTTTTGCAAGCTCGAAATAGATGAAGAATCTACTCAACAGTCTGTTGCAGCATAAGCTATTGTTATTGTCTGTAGTGGCGAACCTCTGCCTGCTTTTTGCCTGCTTTTTTCTATATAACCAGGCACGCGAAACCTATGGCCACTACCGATACTTTCGTGCTCTGCCAATCGGCATCAGCCAAGCCACCGATGCCACACCAACTGACAACTCCATAGTACTGTTTGGTGACTCTCGCATCGAAACCTGGTACCCCGATCCCTACTCCGACAAGTACACGTTTATCAACGCGGGTGTGACCGGTGAGACCACCACAGAAATGCAGCGGCGTTTTGAACGCGACGTAGTACGATTGAATCCAGACTACGTTTTAATACAGGCCGGCATGAATGACATGACTCTGTCAGTCACTAAAAACGTTAAGGACAGCGCACAGTACGTAGACACAATGCATGAAAATCTGCACTATTTTATTTCTACACTCGAGTCGCAGGATATTGATGTCATCGTGACATCAATAATCCCGAACAAACACCTAAATATAGTTCGCAAGCAATTTTGGCACAACACACTCAGTGATGATGTCAAAGATGCCAACTCACGCCTCAAGCAAACCGCATTATCACTGGGTGCTGACTGGCTGGATCTGGACCCGTTATATCTGGACTCTGACGGCAATCCAGTCAATACACTGTTCTTCGATACGCTGCATATAAATTATCAAGGCTACGACGTACTGAACAGTACACTCAAAGACTATGTAGATAATCTGTCACCGGAAAACTAACCGGTTAACCATGGCGCTGCATCTGCTCAGGCATTCAGATCTACAACTACGCGGCCTTTTACCTCACCTTTGAGTATGGCTTTTCCAAGCTGTGGCAGATCTTTGAGGGTTGCGGGCTGGACCATGGCATCAAGCTTATCCAGTGGTAAATCAGAGGCGATACGTTGCCATGCAGTGACTCGGTTTTCATAGGGTTGCATCACCGAATCTATCCCGAGCAAGTTGACACCTCGAAGCAGAAACGGAATCACCGTTGCCGGCAGATCTGCACCACCGGCAAGACCAATAGCAGCGGTGGAACCACCATATTTTAACTGCCCGAGTACACGCGCCAGCATGGACCCACCCACCGCATCAATGCAAGCAGCCCATACTTCTTTTTCAAGTGGCCTCTTGCTTGTCTCGTTGATCTCTTCTCGCGCTACAATCTGAGTGGCTCCCAGAGACTTCAGATAGTCAGCAGTCTCCGGACGCCCTGTAACGGCTGCAACGTTATAGCCCAGGTTACTCAACAGTGCAGTGGCAACCGAGCCAACCCCGCCGGCAGCACCCGTGACCAGAACCGGTGTCTTGTCGGAAGTAAGCTCTTTTAATCCGTGATTCTCAAGAGCCAGCACCGCGAGCATGGCTGTAAGACCCGCGGTACCAACCGCCATTGACTGACGTGTGGTCAAACCATCCGGAAGCGGCACCAGCCAGTCAGCATTGACACGGGCTTTTTGTGCATACCCACCCCAATGGTTTTCACCAACACGCCAGCCCGTAAGCACCACCTTATCTCCGGCTTTATAACGATCATCCTCAGAAGACTCGACAGTGCCGGCAAAATCAATCCCGGGCACATGAGGATATTCACGCACCAATCCGCCGCCGGGTCCGATGCACAAACCATCTTTATAGTTGACAGTAGAGTACTCAACAGCCACAGTGACATTGCCTTCAGGCAACTGATCGAGATTGATTTCCTGCACGGATGCAGTGGTTTTTTTCTCGTCATCGCGAGTTACAACAAGCGCACTAAACATAGGGATTCCGGTGAAGATGGGACACACTGATTAGAACAGTACAGCTGACACTTTACAATACACGCCGAAAAAACACCGCAGCTGTTCCACACTATTATTCAATTACCGCATTTCTTATTCGCCCCTCATCTTTTTTAGTCACCTCCAATTATTAATCGCCAACGAGACAACCCATGCCGGACATTATCGTCAGAACTACCACTATGGAAGATGCTGAAACCATCAGCCACTTCAACCAGTTGATGGCAATGGAGACAGAAAACAAAACCCTGCCTGAGGAAGTGATTGGAAACGGGGTAAGAAGACTGATGCAGAAACCCGAATACGGCTTTTATCTCATCGCCGAAATAGATGGGAAGACCGTTGGCACCTGCATGGTCACCACCGAATGGAGTGACTGGCGCGACGGTCTGTTCTGGTGGGTGCAAAGTGTCTATGTTAAATCTGATAGCCGCAAACAAGGCGTCTATACCCGCATGTACGAGAAAATACACTCTCTCGCTGCCAGTGCACCGGATATCTGTGGATTTCGGTTGTATGTTGAAAAAGACAACACCATTGCACAGAAAACCTACGAAGCGCTTGGCATGCAGGCCACTGACTACTTACTTTACGAATCCCTGAAAGCTGGTTAATGCAGACCCTGGCACGATTTACTCACTAGACTCCTGCCGCAAGTGAGCTCTGCACATAGATCTCGCGCAGCCTGTGTGCAATAGGCCCGGGCTTACCATTGCCTATCGAATGACCATCAATTTTTACCACTGGCCAGACAAATGTTGTAGAGCTGGTCACAAACGCTTCAGACGCATTTTTAGCCTCGTCAATGGTGAACTGCCGCTCTTCAAAAACTATATTCTCGAGCTTCACCAACTCAAGTACCGCAGCACGAGTAACACCCGGTAGAATTTCATTGCCCAAATGTCTTGTTATCAGCTTGCCATCTGCATCCACGATGAATGCGTTATTGGAAGTGCCTTCGGTTACGAACCCGTCTTCTACCATCCATGCATCCGCGGCACCCGCATCTTTTGCCGCTTGCTTGGCAAGCACTTGCGCCAGCAGACCAACCGTTTTTATATCTCGTCGTTTCCATCTGAGGTCTGGAACCGAAATAATCCCGACGCCTTCTCGAGCCTGTGGCACATCTAGTATTTTCTTCGATTGACTAAACATCACAAGACCGGGTGATGTATCAGAGGGAAATGGAAAATCCCGATCAGCACTACCACGCGTCACCTGTAAATAGATAAGCCCCTCCTTTAACTGGTTCTGCTTTATCAACTCGCGCTGAATATTCAATATCTCTTCATCAGTGGCAGGGGATGCCATGCTTAACTCATCCAGAGAACGACGCAGGCGAGCCAAATGGCGCGGGTTGTCTATCAGCTTACCCTCTAACACAGACGATACTTCGTAGACCGCATCGGCAAATAAAAAGCCACGATCAAAAACAGAGATTACGGCATTCTCTTCAGGCACATACTGGCCGTTAACATAGACGATTCTACTCATGCTTATCCCCAGAGTTGCGGCAGCGGTGGCGCCACAGAATTATTGTTATAGTCCAGTGCATATTCGCGATCTTCAGCCAGCAATAATGGTCCGTCAAGATCAACGATGACCGCATCACGAGTGAGAAGTGTTGCAGGAGCCATGGCAAGTGAAGTCGCCACCATGCATCCCACCATAGTCTCAAGTCCGTGTTCCAGAGCTAACTTTTGCAATGCCAGTGCTTCTGTTAATCCACCGGTTTTATCAAGCTTAATATTAACGACATCATATCTTCCAGACAGCCCATCAAGGGTCGCTGCATCATGACAGGACTCATCGGCACAAATTTTAATCGGCCTTTCAACCTGGGCTAGGGCCTCATCGCTATCCGCTGGCAGCGGCTGCTCGATCAAGCTCACACCGAGTGCATGAAGTTCCGGCACCATGGTTTCATAGTCTGCAATACTCCATCCTTCGTTTGCATCGACAATGATATCGCTATCCGGTGCGCCACTCCTTACGGCGCTGACCCGCTCTACATCGCCCACCCCTGCAAGCTTGAGCTTTAGCAATGGTCTGGCACTGTGCCGTACCGCTGCATCATGCATTTTATCAGGCGCATCCAATGACAAAGTATAGGCAGTAACCGCACTCTGCGGCGCATCCAGTCCGGCAAGTTCCCATACTCTGGAACCGGTTTGCCTTGCGCGTAAATCCCAGAGCGCACAGTCAATTGCATTGCGTGCGGCACCTGCAGGTAACGCATTCTGCAAGTCAGCAGCATTAGCGCCGCGAGCTATAGCACCCTGCTGCGATTGTATCTGATCAATCACACTTTCAATCGTTTCACCGTAACGTGCGTAAGGCACGCACTCTCCACGACCATATACGCCTTCTTCTTCGATTCGAACAGTGACCACATCAGCTTGTGTTTTAGTACCGCGCGAGATAGTAAATGAACCGTCTATCTTCCAGGACTCAGATTCAACTGACAAAGATCTCACAGCATCCTATCCAGCAGTCTATCCACACCGGTACGAAAAGGATCTACCGCCACCAGCGCATGTTCCGCCTCAAGCTCTTGTAACAGTCGCAATGCCTGATCTTCATCGAGCGCTTTGGTGTTAATAGACATACCCGCAAATACTGCATTCGGATTCGTTAATCTTGCAGCGCTTAGTGCCGCTTCCATGCAAGTGGCAATGTCAGGTACCGGGTATTCCGGCACGCCCCTCATGTGCTGGCGCGTGGGCTCGTGACACAGCACCAGAAAATCCGGTTGCGCACCATGGATTAAACCAAGTGTTACACCAGCAAACGACGGATGAAAAAGTGATCCCTGACCCTCTATGACATCCCAGTGATCGTCTGCAGCATCAGGAGCAAGTGATTCTGTTGCACCGGAAATAAAATCAGATACCACAGCATCAACCGAAACCCCCTCACCACAAATCAGTATCCCGGTCTGACCAGTGGCACGAAAATCTGCACTCTCACCACGCGCTAACAGAGCTTTTTCAAGCGCCAGGGCCGTGTACATTTTTCCACAGGAACAATCCGTACCCACAGGAAGAATTCGTTTACCTGTTCTCTTTTTACCATTGCCAACGGCAAACTCCTGGGTCGGGTGACGTACGTCATGCAGGGTGCGGCCATACTGCTTTGCCAATGCTGAAAGCTCTGGCAAATCAGTCAATCGATTGTGCAGCCCTGCCGCAATATCCAGGCCCTGCTCAAGGGCTGCCGACAAAAGCTCGATCCATTGCGGTGCAATAACACCGCCTCTGTTGGCGACACCGATAACCAGTGTCCGGGCACCGGCATCCATCGCTTCAGCGATAGTCATATCGGTTAGATCGCAATCAGCCTTGCAGCCAGGCAGCCGCAACTGGCCGACACAATTATCAGGCCGCCAATCGACAATCCCCTGCGCTACCTTGGCGCTGAGCGCGTCAGGTGCATCGCCAAGGAAAAGCAAATAGGGCGATTCAATTCGCATACGAACCTCACTGATAGCAATGATAGAACCCTGGTTAGTGCTAACAAGGGTTGATAAATTGGAGTTCCGGGGCCGCAGGTCGTGGACTGCTAAAAAACCGCCGTATTGTCCACAGATTGGCACTAATAGTGACATCGCTTGTGCATACCACGGTGTACACTGCCAGTTTACAGATAACCACAGGATTGGTCGATATACTATAGACGCGGATACACCGGCGGCCAGCTGTATTATCAACACCGGATAGTAATCGAGCACAGCGTACTGGCATCCATCAGATACAACTTTGAGATCCGCCAGAACTCTATAATCGCTAACTAATATTTAAAATTAATGCCTGATCAACCACGCCGCCGCAGAAGAAGAAGCACGCTACCGACAGATGCACCTGATGTTGCATCACCATGTGTCAGCACCTGCGAAATCAATCAACAGACGGGGTTATGTAAAGGTTGCTTTAGAACGCTTGAAGAAATTGCGACCTGGTCAAGAATACCTAACCAGCAGCGATGGGAGATTGTAAAGTCGCTACGTGCACGTCGGGCAAACACCCCGATTATCGATGATCCAAAAAACGACAACTAGTGCCTATCCAGTCTCATAAGCTATTTGACAAGCTTTTCTCGAGTTTAAGGGCAATCCCTAAGCGGTTTGGTTTTGTGTGCGGTAGCCATTAGCCGGATACGTACCCAGCACTTTAAGCTTGGTCGAATAAAACTGTAGTTCCTGAAAAGCAGTGTCTACCGCTTTTTCAGACGGATGCCCTTCTATCTCTGCATAAAACTGTGCAACCTGAAATCGCTCATCAGTGATATAGCTTTCAAGCTTAGTGATATTGATACCGCAAGTCGCAAATCCACCCAATGATTTATACAGCGCCGCGGGCACACTACGCACATGAAATACAAAACTGGTCATGCAGGGACCATCCTGCGGATCAGGCTCTGATCGGGTCGCAGACAACACGATAAAGCGTGTGGTATTACCCAACCGATCCTCAACTCGTTCACGCAGCACATCGAGGCCATAAATCTCGCCTGCCAGAGCTGACGCAATAGAGCCCTGAGTAGGATCATTCAGTTCTGATACTTCTCGCGCAGACCCTGCGGTATCGGTCGCCTGCACCGGGCGCACCTTCAATTCTTCAATAAGAGATAAGCACTGAGCAAGTCCCTGCGGGTGCGATCGAATGTGAGTCAGTTTATCCAGAGAAGTGCCTGGCAATCCGAGCAGACAATGTTTCACCGGCTGATAGTGCTCATTGATAATGTAGAGCGTAGAGTCGGGCAACAACTGATGAATATCTGCCACTCGCCCACCTAAGGAATTTTCGATCGGAATCATGGCAAGGCCGGCTTCACGGTTTTCAACAGCGGCAAAAGCTGCGGAAAAAGACTCACAGGCAACAGGCTCTAGTGACGGATAAGCCGTCTTGCAGGCCAAATGCGAATACGCTCCCGGCTCTCCCTGATAGGCAATTTTGTTTTTGTAATCGGTCATTTTCTGATTATAGATCTTGTGACAGTCATTCGCAGCTCAAAGGATATTATACAATTTTTTCCATATTGCTGATTTCTTCTCAGGCCCCTGTTTTGCGTTGCCTGCAATAGCATTCAGCCGCACAACGGATCTCACTCCGACGCAGCACCAGCCGATACTTAAAAAAGCTAAAAATCCAGATCGTTCGCTTCACAAATAAACTGTACAAAACTCTTGGTAGAGGTAAAAAGTGCAGCAGATTTCTTCACGAACTCCTTATCGGTTACCAACGACGCCTTTAGATTTTGGACCACAATAAAATCTTTACGTTTGAGATCCACCAGCAGTGGATGCTCAGGGTCATACCCCCTGGGGGCCTTTTTAAGTGATTCGCCTTGTAGCTCAAAACCCTTCTTATTAAGCTGATTTGTCATGCGTTTCCAGCTGGCACGATTTTCATCTATATGGAGCCGCATGTTATTGACCGTAGGCGAATCCGGACGCCAGATACCGGCACCAACGAAAATATCATTGCTTTCAACATGCAAGTAAAACCCCGGGGCATGGACATCCTTACCTGCCGAATGGCGAAACTGAATACCTATATTTGTTTTGTAGGGAGTTTTATCTTTTCCGAACCGCACATCCCGATAGATTCTCATTAGTGAACCGCCGACCTTTTTCGGGCTGGCAATGAAGTGTGGTGATATCTTGCCGAGATAAGGTGCCATGGCGTCGATGTAGGCCAGAGCAGGCTCACGCACATGCTCTTCATAGCGAGGCTTATTAAGCTCAAACCAATCGCGATTGTTGTTGGTTCTAATTTCCCTTAGAAATCTGAAGGTATTTCTAGTAAACATTAAGTGTACTCCGTATTTACACAGACCACGCAACACGGCAGGATCTTTTAAACGCTTAGGGGTCTGCAACCAACACACTATACAATACCTTCAGCGACCCGGCTCCAGACCAACAGACACGAGCTCGCAACCGCACCACGAACCCTGGTACCACGATGCACAAATTATTGCTGAACCGAGAAATCTACACAGAGTTTGTTCAATGCGAAATTCCCACCGCTAAAAAATTCCTCTGGCTGGTCACCGCAGACCTGAAAGACCTGCATGTTGAAACTGATGCCGGCTTCGAGCCGTTTTTGGCGGTTCTGGCGCAACTGGTAGACAACGGCGTCGCTGTTCGGCTCATGCATGCCAAAGAACCCGGCCCCAGATTCAGAGAGGACTTCGACACCTATGACAGCTTAATCAACAACGAGCTGTTCGAGCGATTACTCTGCCCGAGAATACATACTAAAGCCGTTGTGATCGATGCAAGACTGGCTTTTGTCGGCTCAGCCAATCTGACCGGGGCAGGACTGGGCGCCAAGAGTGAACATCGCAGAAACTTTGAGGCGGGCTTTGTGTTCGACGAGCGAGAACCGCTCAACCAACTAATGAGTTGGATAGACTATTTATACCTGGGCGAGCAATGTCATGATTGTCAAAGACGTGAGCACTGTCCGGATCCGATTATCGATCGCGCCTGACCACCAGGGACGGTAGTTACTGCAACTATTGATTATAAAAGTTAACTACTCAGCTTCATTGGCAGTCAGTTTCTCCAGCAACTCGTTCTGGGTTTTCAAGCGCAGATCGATTCGCTCCATTGTACTTTGCAAGCGCACAAAATCATCCGAGTAACGGGCCTCCTCTGCCATTTCATCAACTTTGGTTTTCATTTGATTGGCGTATTGCCCGATCAAAGGCAGATCGACAAAAACTTTCAGCACACCAATAGCCAGCGCGACAATGACAGTCGCACCAAATACCGCACCGAGACCACGGGCCAGACCCGCAACTATGTTCCGCCAGATTATATTCCATGGTGAATGCAGGTAACGAAAGAACTCTTCAAGTTCAGAGCTGACCTGATTGCGGTTCGCAGTCTGCCTGGCACGGGCATAACTCTCATCACGACCACTCTGAAAAGGGCGATCCGTATGACGTTTATTCGACGACGGTACTTTCTTTCGCAGGTTCTGAGGACGTAATTTAGACATCTCAACGATACTGCAACCATCACACCATAATAGCTGCAAGCACAGAGATTTCGACTCACCCGGTCATTCTATCCGGGGAATGGCAAAAACACGCAGCCGTCGAACGCTCACAGAGGCAGTGGCTCATACGCAGCCTTCGCTATGTGCGCACCCGTCCGCTGGATAAAGCTGTTTAGAAACTCTCTAGAAAAGACAATCGGCACCATCAAGCAGCAGATGTATAAAAACCCCGATGAGAACCCATCGTGTCCGGTACACCCAAACGCTGGCAGGTAGTCGGAAAGTCACCAGCAGTAACAGCCCGTAGACCAGCATGGCCCAGCCACTATGCAGCGGATGAAAACCGATACTGCATCTTTCAGGATCATAGATCGGATTTGCCAACAAGTGATCGAGATCAATTAACAGACTACTCATCAACAGTATAAAAACTGGCAACCACTGCTTGCGCCACCAGATCGCCGCAATCAGGCCGGGCACAAGAAAATGTAGGAAAATATGCGTCAATGCCGCTCCTGAATAACGCGCGTCTTCCAGTTGTTGCTAAAGGACGAGCGTCTCAATTGAAAATGAGATCGGAATGTAGAGACTTATCCCTTATACTCGATTCTCGATCACTCATGGATATTCTTTTATGGCACTGCCCGAAAAACTGCAAGGCCGATTTGAACTCCCAGTGATTGCAGCACCGATGTTTCTGGTCTCGGGGCCTGATCTGGTTTGCGCCTGCTGCAGCAATGGTATAGGCGGCACCTTCCCCGCTCTTAATCAACGAACAACTGAAGGCTATGAAGAATGGCTGATCGAGATTGCAGCCAAGCTCGATGGAACAGAGCACGCACCTTTTGGTGTCAACCTGATCGTACACAAAACCAATCCGCGGCTTGAAGCAGATTTAAAAATAACCGTAAAGCACCAGGTACCTTTTGTCATCACCTCACTGGGTGCCGTAACAGAAGTCGTTGATGCAGTACACAGCTACGGCGGCCTTGTCTTTCATGACGTCACTAACATGCGTCATGCAGAAAAAGCAATGCAGGCGAGTGTTGATGGTTTAATTCTGGTGTCATCAGGTGCAGGCGGACATGCCGGCACACTACATCCATTTGCGTTTATCAATGAAATCAAACAGGCATTTGATACCTGCATTATCCAATCCGGCGCTATCTCTACCGGTAAACAAGTACTCGCTGCGCGCGCTGCTGGCGCCGATATCGCCTACATCGGAACCCGGTTTATCGCAACAAAGGAAAGCATGGCAGAGCCTGATTACAAAGCAATGCTGGTGCAGGCCAATGCCGAAGATATTGTTTACACACCGAAGGTTTCCGGCATACCCGCTAATTTTATTCGCCAGAGCCTCGAACAAAACGGTATCTCTTTGCAAGACATTGATCAACCGGATATAGACCTTGGCAAAGAACTGATTGATGAGGCGAAAGCCTGGAAAACTATCTGGTCAGCAGGTCATGGCGCTGGCAACATCAATGACATTCCCACGGTAGAGAATCTGTGTCAGTCACTTAAGAGCGACTATGACACGCAGCTTGCTGTACTGAACAATTGACCTTATCACTATTAGCTACGGACACTGATCTATGTCACTGGTACTCAATACTATCGATGGCGCAAACTGCACGCTACAGTTAAACCGCCCGGACAAACTAAATGCCGTTAATCGCGAGATGTATGCGCTGCTAACACAGGGCATTGAAGACGCCAATAGCAACAATGCGATAAAAACCATTGTCATCAAAGGCACTCCGGGAATTTTCACAGCAGGCAATGACCTGGCGGATTTTGCAGCATCGGTTAGTGAAGGCGGTAGCTTTGATGCACCCTTTTCTTTAATGCGCGCCATGCTCAACTGCACAAAGCCTATGATTGCATCCGTAGACGGCCCGGCAATCGGCATTGGTACAACCATGCTGTTTCACTGCGATCTGGTCTATGCAAGTCATGCCGCAAAGTTCCGAACACCATTCACCGATCTGGGGGTTTGTCCGGAGTTCGCATCCTCAGAAACCTTTCCGGCAGTACTCGGCAGTCATAAGGCCGCACAGATGTTACTGCTGGGTGAACCATTGTCTGCAGAAGATGCTGAGCGATTTGGGCTAGTGAATCAGCTAACAGAAAGCGACACACTGGATGAAACCGTCAACACTATTGCACAGGCACTTGCCGCAAAACCTGCAGACTCGCTACGTACATCCAGAGCATTGCTCAGAGCCCGAAATGAAAAGTATCAAGAGATCATTGATCGCGAGGCTCAGGAATTCGGTCGACTAATGGGTTCGGATGAGTTTAAACAGAAGCTCGAGAATTTTCTGAATAAAAAATGATTGTCGATACTATCCAGGTGTAATCATACATCTGAAAGTTCGACACTTGATAAACCACGGACTCCGATCATGCAATTTCAGCACTCAGAAAAAACACGGGATTTAATTAAAAAGATAGACCACTTTTTAACCACTAACCTGTACCCGGTAGAGAAAGAACTTCAGGCGAGCATTGATAACGCTGACGACCGCTGGGCAATCCCGCCACTACTGGAAGAACTTAAATCCCGTGCAAAAGCCGAAGGCCTTTGGAACTTCTTCCTACCGGAGGAGAACACATCACATTCTGACTACCGCGGCTTCGGACTCAATAATCTGGAATATGCTCCGCTCTGTGAACTGATGGGACGATCAAGGTTTGCCGGAGAGATATTTAACTGCAGTGCACCGGATACAGGCAACATGGAAGTACTGGCACGCTATGGCACTGACGAACAAAAGCACCTTTGGCTTACACCGCTGCTCGAAGGCAAGATCCGCTCGGCATTTGCAATGACCGAACCCGCAGTAGCATCCAGTGATGCTACCAACATACAGACAAGCATTGTTCGCGACGGTAACGAGTATCTGATCAATGGCCATAAGTGGTATATCTCTGGTGCATGCGATCCACGTTGTAAGATTATGATCGTGATGGGTAAAACTGATCCTGACAATGCAGACCGACACAAACAACAATCAATGATTCTGGTACCAGTAGATACACCGGGAGTCAAAATAGTGAGACCCATGCAGGTCTTTGGCAACGACGATGCACCGGAAGGGCATGCAGAGGTGGTGTTTGACAATGTACGCGTGCCTCCATCTAACTTGCTACTGGGAGAGGGGCGCGGGTTTGAGATCGCGCAAGGTCGCCTGGGACCAGGGCGCATCCATCATTGCATGCGACTGATTGGCCGCACCCAACGAGTGCTGGAAATGATGTGTGAACGCGCTGAATCCAGGGTAGCGTTTGGACGCAAGCTCGCAGATCAAGGCAAGATACGTGAAGACATCGCTTTGTCAGCCTGCGAGATAGAACAAGCCAGACTACTCACATTGATGGCGGCAGACACCATGGATAAGCTAGGTAACAAAGGCGCCAAAGAACTAATCGCCATGATTAAAATCGTAGCACCCAATATGGCCTGTGCAGTCACTGACAGAGCCATCCAAATGCATGGAGCCGCTGGAGTCAGCCAGGACACCATACTTGCAGATAGCTATCTATACGCAAGGATAGTCAGAATAGTCGATGGGCCTGATCAGGTACATATTAACCAGTTGGGCAGAAACCTGATCAAACGTCTGAATGAACAGGCAGTCAGCAAGGAAGCTTAACCATGGTCGACGGCATTCAGTCATTAGATATCGAACGCCTGCACGACTACCTGCAAAGCGTGTTGCCAAGCATTGCAGGCCCACTTAGTGTTGAAAAATTCAGTGGCGGGCAATCCAATCCGACTTTCAAAATCACTGATGCAGCAGGCTACCACTGCGTACTACGAAAACAACCACCCGGGGAATTACTTAAATCAGCCCATGCGGTAGATCGCGAGTATAGAGTGATGCACGCGCTCTCTGGTACTGATGTTCCGGTACCTGCCATGATTCATCTCTGTGAAGACCGTGAGGTACTGGGTGCGCTTTTTTTTATTATGGAATACATCCCAGGTCGCACACTATGGGATTGCACTCTGCCAAGCCTCACTAAAACAGAGCGCAGTAAAACCTATGATGAAATAAACCGGGTGCTTGCCACATTGCACGATATTGATATCAACAAGGCAGGGCTCAGCAACTATGGCCGCCCGGGCAACTACTACTCCTGTCTCTTATACACATCTGACGCTGCCGAAGACCCCTTACGTGTAGAGCTCGGTGGAAGCCGTATCACTTATACAAAAACACACATGTCCCTTCACAATGCCAGACTAGAGTCAAGATCAATATGGTCTTCTTTCCTCGCTGACTATCCGAAGCCCATCCCCTTTGCTGTTTCCTCGCTATTCAGTTGATAGGGACATTGGGAACTTCGCTAATCTAGAT
>CAZQKJ010000062.1:0-13248 GCA_964593315.1 uncultured Granulosicoccaceae bacterium | reverse complement strand
ATACTGGCTTACTGCAGTGTTGCTTGCGGAAGTTGTATGAAGTTTGGTTGTGATCAGTAGCACAGATGCGATAATCATCCATATTGCGCTTGTGCAAAGAAGCGTATTCCAACCCACACCTGTATCCAGCAGATAGCCGAATATAAATGGTCCGAGGGCGGTACCAAAAACCATGCATGCATGAGTCAGGGCTCGAATAGCCCCGATGTGTCTGGTGCCGTAGAGTTCCAGCCACAATGCGCTGACTGATGGAGTTCCAATACCTACTGTGGCACCGATTAGCGCGTAGTAGATAAATGGCAGCGCCTGCGTATTAATCCATACTGCGATTAGCACCGAAGCAATAAACGGTATGAGATAAAAGCGCACAACCATCGCACCGCTGTAACGATCCACGAGTATGCCGGCAACCAGTGATGCAAGAACCGCTGAGACAGAATAGGCGGCGATACCAGTTGCCCAATAGGTAAGGGTAAAGCCTTTGCTGATGGCCAGATTTTGCTGATGAAAAAACAGTGCGGTCGATATGACCGGTGGTGAGAAAATGGCCGGTACTATTTTCCAGAATCGTTTGTCTTTGATAACCTGATTTCTGGTCCAGGAGTCTGAATCTGTATCGACTGTATTTGAATCACGTTGATTCACGCCAATGTGGCGAAGCAGCAGCTGTGCGACAACTGCGATCAAAGCAATTTCAAGAATCGCAAATACCTGCCAGGTGCTGCGCCAGCCGATACTGCCAATCATCATCAAGGTGCCTACAGGGAGCAATATCTCAGCGCTTGAATAACCGAGTCCTGCAACACTGACGCTGCGACCACGATAGGCCGCTGCCACTCTGGATACGGTGGTAATACCGGTGTGACCGGACAGGCCCTGACCAAACAGACGTAACATGAAAAACGCCACAATCAGTGTGGTGGTGGAGTTGACGCTTGCCATTGTGACGCAAGCCAGGGCAAGACCTATCGTGACAAGTCCTGTATACAGTCTGAGATCGATCTGATCGATCAGTTTGCCCACCCAGACCACAGTCAGGGCACTGAGCAAGGTGCCGGCAAAGTACAGCCCGCCAATATCTCCATGGCTCAGTGCAAAGGCGTTGCGTAGCTCCGGGTTGAACAATGAGATCAGAAACGTCTGTCCGAGCCCGGAAGACAGTGTCATCAGAAACCCGAATGCAATGGTCGCAATAAGAGATTGGTTGACTGAATTCATTCGAGGTGGCGCAGGGATGAACGGGCAGGACAGAATTGTCCCTTAAATTGCCGGTGTGCGCTGACTTATTCGATGGTTATAGATCTGGCTGAATACAGGGATTGGTGGCTCGCTGGTCTGACCCGGTCTCAGACCGACTAAAAAAAAAGGCCTGCAAAAGCAGGCCTTGTCGGTCAGTAGCAAAGAAAACCGTTATGGCTGTTGTGCATGGCCCGCAGCTGCCAACATCCTGTTCTTTTCGCGCAACAGCTTGCGTTGATAGCGGCTTTGCACGACATCTGACAGTGCCATTACCACAATAACGAAGTAGAAGGTTGCCTTGGTCATTTGCTGAACTTCTGTACCCAGTATTTTCATGTGCGCCAGATGGCCGCCTTCGGAGATCAGCATAATGCCTACTACGAATAGAATGAACAGGCCCAGCACCTCGTACATTCGGTTTTTCTGCAGGAAGTCAGATACCCGGTCAGCCATCACGATCATAAGGATGCCGCTGATGATTATGGCGCAGGCCATCACTGGAAATACTTTTGTCAGTGCCATCGCGCTTAGGATTGAATCAAAGGAGAACACGAGGTTCATCGCCACAATCCATGCGATAACCGTAAACGCTGAGCTCTGTCGTTTGCCTTCGGCATCGTGCTCTTCCAGAGACATCATGTGCATAATTTCTTTCATAGCGGTGTAGATGATGAATATTCCACCAAACAGCACAATTATTGAGTGAAAGTTGAAGTCGAATTCCAGTATTCCCTCCCAGCTGCCTTTGAATACCGACGTTTGGAATTTTTCTACTAAATTGACCAGAACAAACAGAAGAATCAGGCGTAGACCGACGGCAATGCCAATGCCCCACTTGCGCACACTAGCTTGCTGGTGTGCCGGTGCACGCTTGGACTCCAGAGAAATGTACAACAGATTGTCGAAACCCAGCACTGCCTGAAGCAGTATGAGTAAAAACAGGGTGACAAGATTGTCTAAAGTGAATAAATCCATTGGCCTCTCTCGTTGAACGTATAAGTTATTGAGCTAAACCACCAGTGTCTCATTGTTTTGGTCTCTGGGTGATTTATGCTTCGAAAGCTTTGCTGTCTAATTGTGGTAGAAACCGACAGCTTTTGGGGCGATAGGCTAAAATAATTGTGCTTTGAATGGAATAGCCTTGTTTGTTATCAACTTCGGGGTACCCGCTTTGCCGGGTTGCCTATATCCTTGGCTATAGGCTCGGGATGAGCCAGCAATTTGCAAAAAAATGAAAACTTCCCGGAGACAGTGGTACACAATACAGCAAGGCTGCCTCTGCGGTGGCTAATTTTTTATATAGTGTCTGGATGGTTCGCTGCTGCGCCATTGTTCCCAGCCCTTTTTAATTGACGGCCTGTATCGCCTCCCCTGATGACCAATGGATAACCAGCGAATTTTGCAAGCAGGCGACCTGGTTCAGTGGTACCGAATTGAAAAAGTTCTGGGCCACGGAGGATTCGGCGTCACCTATCTGGCGACCGATACCAACCTTGATCATCGAGTCGCAATCAAAGAGTACATGCCGGGCTGGGCGGTCGAACGACGTGCTGATCACTCGGTTGTCGCGCTCAACGATACAGCGCAGCGTGATTTCGATACCGGGGTCAGTAACTTTCTGCGTGAAGCGCGAACGCTGGTAAAATTCCGGCATCCCAATATTGTCCGTGTCATGGCGGTATTTGAAGCCAATAATACGGCCTATCTGGTGATGGAGTACGAGGAAGGCGAGGAATTTAAATCCTACGTGCAGCGCGAAAACGGCACAGACGAACAATCGTTGAGATCCTTGATTCTGAACATTGTCGACGGTCTGGATCAGGTTCATCAATACGGTTTTCTGCACCGTGATATCAAGCCTGTCAACCTGATCATCAGAAACGACGGCTCACCGGTACTGCTCGACTTTGGTGCGGCACGCCCAACTGATGCAGATGCTGGTGCGCATACGGCTTACGTCTCGGCCGGTTACACACCGATAGAGCAATACCAGGAAGGCGATGGAATGGAAGTCGGTCCCTGGTCAGATATCTACTCGCTCGGCGCGACTCTGTACTTTGCCATCAGCGGTCGTACACCGGTCGGTCCTACCGGAAGACTTGCCGCCCTTGTGCAGCGTTCGGCGGATCCACTGGAGTCGGCGCAGAGTGTCGGAGCGGGTCGCTACAGCGAGCCATTTTTAGCGGCGATTGACTGGGCATTGAGTTTCAGACCCTCTGACAGACCGCGGGATTTATCCGAGTGGCGCGATGCTCTGTCTTACACCTTACCCGACGATCAACCAGGCGACTGGCAGGATAACGGTGTCGATAGCTTGCTTGAAAAGAATCCTCAGCCTGGCTACATCGCATCGCAGGTCAGTGCGCCGATTAGCGATATTACCCGGCGTCGCAGTCCGGTTGCGAGGAAATCCAGAACCGGCAGATGGGTACTGGCAACCTTGTCTATGGGTGCGCTGGTCGCAGCATCAAGTTATCTGTATGGCGTCTACCAGCAACGCGAAGCGCTCGACACCATGATGGGACAAGCACAGGAACGCTTTGCAGCCGAAGACTATGCCGATGGCGCGGTACCCATATACAAGCAAGTGCTTGTTGCCGATCCGCAGAACAGCGAAGCTCAGGCAAGGCTTGATGAGATAGATCAGATTGTTGTCGATCAGATCGATAGCTCGATTGCTGCAGGCAATCTGGATGAAGCTGATCAATCCCTGATAGCTTTGACCGGATTCTCTTCAAATGAAACTCTGGTCAGTGCGGCCAGTGAGCGTGTACGCAGTGCACTGGATAAACGTGCGATTGAATATGCGTTTACTCAAACGCAGGCACTCAGTGACGCGGGTCAGCATCAGGAGGTTCTTTTTATTATCGATTCCTTGCGAGAACGTGCACCTGGTGATCCTCGTATTGATGAACTGGAGTCATTGGCACAGTCGGAAATTAAGCTAGCCGAAGAACGACAACAGCAACAGGTGCGACTTGAAGCGCAAAGACAAGCCGAAAAAGAGCGCAGTGAGGCAGAAACCCGAAGCAGAATCCTTGAAGCGAACCAGCGTCAGCAACAACGCAGGCAAACTTACAACACCTATCTTCGCAATGCTGAAAACGCGTTGTCAGAAGGCGATACATCGACGGCGCGTGGATGGCTTGATGATGCGAGTGCGTTGCAGATTAACGATCAGCGCCTCAGTAATCTGGAGTCGCGTGTTGTAGAGCAGGAAAACTACAGTAGAGAGCCGCTGTCTGATTATGAAGTCAGTTATGCAGCAGGTCAGTTTACGGCACTTAGACTGGCAATCGAATCAAAGAATCAGCGCTCAATCAATTCATTGACCCAAGGCAGTGCCAGTCGACAAGGTTTGTTTGACAGTCTTTTTAAACGTTATACCCGTCTTGATGTCAAAGTGACTGACATCCAATCCGAGCTCGATCCGAAGCGTGTCACCGCTAACCTGCGAATTGAGGCGATGATTCAACCGAACGGTGATATTGTCTATCCGTCACCTGCCTACCGCGACACTGAACTCACGCTGAATCGGCAGCGCTTTGGCTGGACCCGTATAGTCTGGTAGCCTGTCCGCATAACGGATGTTGGAAATCGGGATTGGCTGTGGTATTGTCATGACACATAAGCCGCCGATGTATACCGGTGCCCGTGTTTAGACGGCTTGTCTCGGTCAGTGTTGGCCTTAAAGTCGAGCTGACAGACCATACAGATGCCAATCACATAGTACGTGGGGACAAGGCAATTAATAATAAAAATACTGTATTCAAACGGTTGGTGGCATCCACTCTGGCCTGGCTTATGGTGGTCTCGCAAATACTCATCCCGGTATCAGCTGAGCCTATAATACTTGCACAAAGCACAACACCGTCATGGTCTGCAGAGATCGATATTGATCCCCCGGTAATTGACCATGAAGCGCTCGAAAGTGGTGTGCCGGGTGAGCCGCAAACTTTTAATGCAATAGTGGTAGATGACCGTGGACTGCAACATGTCATGTTATTCTACCGTGACAGGACCGGCGTTCAGTATCAGAGTGTTGCGATGGATCGGACCGCTGACAGCTCTGCCTACAGTGCAACCATAGAGACTTCATCTACTCAACAACGGATCGAGTACTACATAGAAGCGCTGGATACAGGTGGCAATCGGGTGTTGAAAGGGTTTCCATTCTTTCCACTGGTCAGACAACTGGTAGCACCGCCGGTGGAAACACCGGTGACCACTTCTGAGCCAGCTGAAACCCAGAGCAAGGCACTGTATGTTTTACTGGGTCTGGCAGCGGTTGGCCTGGTCGTGGCACTTGTGAGTGGTGGAGGTGACGATTCTAATCCGGAAACTCCTCCGGTTGAGCCGCAGCCTGACACCGTACCTTTAAACATTATCGTTAATCAGCCCTAGAGTCTGCGCGTAGAAATCTGAGTAGCGTAGCGCTTGTCATACGCGGCGGTGTTGCTGTGCAGACTCCTGCAGTAGCCGGTCTTGACGGTCAGACCACCGGCAAACTGAAAGTCACACCAATGCGATGATGATAGGTTTCACCTGAAGCAAGGGTGCTTAGGTCTGGTTTGTTTTCAAACTGATTGTCTGAATCTATAAAGTCACTGGTGCCAA
Organism: uncultured Granulosicoccaceae bacterium; assembly: GCA_964593315.1. GTDB lineage: Bacteria > Pseudomonadota > Gammaproteobacteria > Granulosicoccales > Granulosicoccaceae. The sequence continues at coordinate 7,392 of CAZQKJ010000062.1, read as the reverse complement.
GCCAGGGCTCTATACAAACAAATGGTGCACCCGGCTTTGACCAGATACCAAGGTGTGGTGCTCCATCGGTATCGACAGTTAATACCGCGTTGTCTTTGTAGTGAAGGCTGATCGAGCGGGCTGCGATATTTCGGAATACCAGAGCATCATCGTTAAAGATAGTCTCGCTTAAACTGAACACGCTGTTGTGAGGTTCGGCAGTGGTAGCCAGAAGTCCGGCGCTGTCCAGCTTGTAGCACTCTAACGGTTCTGTCTGATCAACGGCGACTGTGTACTCTGAAAGCTCCGTTGGATTTTTACAGTTCAAAGCGAATGCCGGGTGAGAGCCGAGAGTGAACAGCATCGGCTTTTCATCGTTATTGATGACTTCATAGCTGATATCAAGGCCCGACTCATTCAGGCAAAAGTGTACCCGTAGTTCAAATTGCCATGGATACTGCTGCAGCGATTTTTCATCAGATTGCAAGCGTAGTGATACAGCAGAAGTGGAATGAGCTATACAGTCAAAAGTTGCGCGTCTGGCAATACCATGTCTCGGCATTTCATAACGTAGGCCCTGATAAATCATGTGATCGTTCTTCAATGCACCTACAATTGGAAACAAGACTGGTGCTCTGCCACTCCAGTATTTTTCATCTCCGTGCCACAAGTGTTCAGTCTGGTTGACTTTAAGGCTGCTTAATTCGGCACCAACCGGGTTGATAGTCGCCTGAAAATGTTTGTAGGTGATCGTGAGCACGATGGAAATATCTGTATCGGCGAAAATAGGGTAGAGAGTCTACCTGACTCTGCGAAACGCTGTGGACATCAGCGATGTGTTGACGCTACAGTAGCGTAGCGTTTTAAGTAGGTCTGAGAATGGTCGGGTCGCTTTGGAAGCTGGCGATCCTGCATCCAAAAATAACTCAGTTAAATTGGCGACGCGACGCGCCAAAGGTCAATAGCAACACTGCAAATAGAAGCGGGTTGAATGTACCGCCACCGCTACTGCCGCCACTGTCTGTATCGGACTCTGCCTGAGCATCGTCATCGCTCTGTAAGCCTGGCTGGTTTGTTGTTGCAGGTGTCTCGGTGCTGACTTCCTCTGATTCTTCACTCTCTGCGTCGAGTAGAAAATCAGGAATCTGATCGAATGGTTCTGCACTAGTTTGATTATCCGAATCATCGCTCAGCAATAGCGGCGGGTTTAGGGCATCGTCGGTGTTGGATTCTGCGCCTTCCATATCGAGCAGAAAGTCAGGTATCTCATCAAACTCTTCTGGCTCAGTTATTTCAATCTCAGGCGCATCAAAACTCAGCACACTGACAAGTCCTGCCGGGAGCGGATTGGCGTCCAGGAAGTCGCGATGTAACTCACTCCAGTGTGCACTCTCTATCGTTTGCGGTCCTGTTGGAGTTTGCAGAGTTCCAAATTGAACAGGTAAACCGATCAGCTGCCCAAAGTAGTAGGCGCTGTCGAATTGATAGTGATTAGATTGGCCCTGCAGTATCAGGTTGTTCTGGGTAACGGGTTGGATACCGTCAGCTCCACGGAATGCAAGTGTTGCAAAGTTATCGGATAAACCGAACGCACCACCGTTCGACTGTAGCCAGGAGCCAGTACCGCCTGCAGTGTCCAGTTCTGTTGAGTTTCTATAGATTAGTTGCTCAAGTCTGGTAGACAAATTTAGCGAGTCTGTGAGCAATCCGTCCATGATATGGATCGATTCAAGTGCTGCAATATGGCCTGGTGTACCCGTGCCAGGGGAGACACTAAGGGTGTTACCTTCTGCGAATGACTCATCTATCAGCGCGCTGACCTTCACCTGTTGAGTTGCCTGGAAGTTAACATTGTCGGATGCAGTGGCTCGTACTTCTACCACCGGGTTAGCCTGTAAACGGTCAATCGAATAGACGCGACTGCCGATCCTGAACGCGCCGCTCCATGCTCCATTGTGCAAGGTCATGCGAAACCAGTGTGGAGGTGGTGTTGCATTATTGTTCTCCGGATCTACTAACTGGCCGGTCAGAAACTGCACTGCATCGAGGCTTAGGTCTGTATTTGTATTGAACTGGCTGGAAGCACTTGCTTCAAAGTCTATCGGTGGCATAAACACCGTTGTGTCAGATCGAATAATTTGTGAGGCTGTGAATTCGATATCGTATACCGTACTCAAGCCGGCGACGTTTAAATAGCTCACTTGTGAGCGAGTCTCGTCAAACGTGATCGATGTTACCGAGCCGGAGGCCACAGCAGGTGCATCGCCCGCGAAGCGAAAGCTGTCGAACTGTTGGGCTGATGTGGCTCCGCTGAAAATGCAAAACATCAGCGCTAGCACCAGTACTGGAGTGGTGAACCTCGGCATCGTAAAGACTCATGTCAATTTATTGTCAAGAACACGCATCAGACGTATTCAATACAGTTATCGTGCGCTTGGTATTTCCCTTGAGTTGATAACGCGTTTCTATCAGACGGCAATTTAGAGGCCGACAGGAGGTGGACAGAGTCTCAATGTGTATGGCTTTTACGGGCAAATAAGGTGAGCCAAGCTCGGTTTATTGCGAGATATGAGGTCAGGACTGGTTATTTTTACAGCCAAAAAAAAAGCCAGCTGAGTGCTGGCTTTAATGAATTGGATTACTAAATTATTCTGTTGAAAGACTGCTGATTGACAGTATTTAACAATTACGGCGTCTTGCTGACGCAGCTTCTGGTATTGCGATACGCCGCTAATCAGGAGCCAGTCATGATGGATAGTCGCGCTTGGCATGCCCGGTATAGATCTGGCGTGGCCGGCCGATTCTGAATTCGGGATCGTTGTGCATCTCCATCCAGTGTGAAATCCAGCCGACAGTGCGCGCCATTGCAAACATCACGGTGAACATGTTCATTGGAATATCCAGCGCTCTTAGGATGATTCCGGAGTAGAAATCGACATTGGGATATAGCTTGCGCTCAATGAAGTAATCATCTGCGAGTGTCGCTTCCTCGAGCTCTCGAGCAAGCTTAAACAAAGGTTGGTCACCGTCGAGGTCATCGAGCAGTTCATGACAAAGACCTGCGATGATTTTGGCTCGCGGGTCAAAGTTTTTATAAACCCGGTGTCCAAAACCCATAAGCCGGAACGGGTCATTTTTGTCTTTGGCGCGGGCAATTGTGGTCTCAATGGTTTCACCGGACTCTTCGATAGCTTCCAGCATATTGATTACCGCTTCGTTGGCGCCACCATGAGCCGGGCCCCACAAACTCGCAATGCCTGCTGCGATTGATGCAAACGGGTTGGCGCCGGAGCTACCGGCAAGGCGGACGGTAGAGGTGCTGGCATTCTGCTCGTGATCCGCGTGCAGAATCATCATGACTTCCAGTGCACGTGCAGCAACCGGGCTTTGTTTGTATTCCTGTGCGGGTACTGCAAACATCAGCTGCAGGAAATTCTCTATGTAGCCGAGGTTGTTGTCCGGGTACATAAAAGGCAGGCCGCGATGATGCCGGTAGCAGTAAGAGGCTATGGTGGGCAATTTCGCGATCAGTCTATGTGCCGAGATTTCGCGATGCTTAGGATTATTGATGTCGGTGGAGTCGTGATAGAACGATGACATCGCGCCGACAGTTCCAACCAGCATTGCCATCGGGTGGGCATCGTATCGGAACCCGTTGATAAAATCCCGTATGTTCTCATGCACCATGGTGTGGGTTTTTATCGTGGTGCTGAACTCTTCAAATGCCGTTTTGTCTGGCAACTCTCCATACAGAAGCAGGTAACACATTTCCAGGTAGCTGCTTTTCTCGGCCAGCTGATCAATCGGGTAGCCGCGGTGAAGCAATATGCCTTTTTCGCCGTCGATGAAGCTGATACTACTTTTGCAACTGCCGGTGACACCGTAGCCCGGGTCGTAGGTGAAATAGCCGGTTTCTTTGTATAGATTCTTGATTTCTACACAACCCGGTCCATGGGTGCCCTCAAGGATATCAAGCTCGGCGCTTTTGCCGCTGGCGTTGTCGGTAAGGGTGATCGTTTTATTTGTCATTAACGGAATCCGGTGTTTTTGAGTCTTTATGGGACATTTGAGCAGCTCTGCGACAAGTTGTAGATGGTCGACGAACCAAAAAGTGTCATACCCCGATTATATGCCAAGATTTACTGAAGGTCGTTCAAAATTATCAACTAATGAGCCGCTGTGGGTTCCTCGGTGCAACAGGTTCAGCGCTGCGTCACCGCGATCCAGAGAATTCCTGGGTCCATTACAGGTAATGGAATCTAGTCTTTTCGGGGGTCTGCATCTGATTCGGGATTGCCCTTTTTATGGGAATGAGCGACGGAATTCCGGTAACATAGAGGGCTTTTCTGCGGTGTGCATTCGCAATGCCCGTGCAGAATTTCAATGGCTCATGCGTAATCTGGAACCCCAATGTCGTCAGTCAAAAAAGTGGTGCTTGCCTATTCCGGTGGATTAGATACCTCGGTAATTTTGCGTTGGTTACAGGAAGAGTACGACTGCGAGGTGGTCACCTTCACAGCGGATCTCGGGCAGGGCGAGGAGGTCGAACCCGCGCGGGAGAAAGCGAAGCTGCTGGGTATCCAGGATAAAGACATCTTCATCGAAGACCTGCGGGAAGAATTTGTCCGCGATTTTGTCTATCCGATGATGCGCTGTAACACTATCTATGAAGGCGAATATCTTCTCGGTACCTCGATCGCGAGGCCACTAATTGCCAAACGGCTGGTAGAAATTGCCGCCGCCTGTGGCGCGGATGCGATTTCTCACGGAGCCACCGGAAAAGGTAACGATCAGGTGCGTTTTGAGTTGGGCGCTTATGCCTTGTCACCCGATGTAAAGGTCATTGCACCGTGGCGCGAGTGGGATCTAAATTCACGTGAGAAGCTGCTTGCCTACGCGTCTGAGCGTCAAATACCGATCGATATGAAACGTGGCAGTAAATCCCCTTATTCGATGGATGCCAATTTGCTGCACATATCCTACGAAGGTGATCAACTGGAAGATCCATGGATCGAAGCCGAAGAGGATATGTGGCGCTGGACTGTCGCACCTGAGAACGCACCCGATTCGGCGCAGGAAATTACACTGGGCTTTGAAGCCGGCGATATTGTCTCCGTTGACGGTGTGGGGATGTCGCCCGCATCTGTGCTGGAATTGTTGAATGAGGTCGGTGGCAAACACGGTGTCGGGCGCGACGATATCGTCGAAAACCGCTACGTGGGTATGAAGTCTCGCGGTTGTTATGAGACGCCGGGTGGCACCATTATGCTGAAGGCACATCGAGCAATAGAAAGCATCACCCTCGACCGCGAGGTGGCACATTTGAAGGATCATCTGATGCCACGTTATGCCAGTGTGATTTACAACGGTTACTGGTGGAGTCCGGAGCGGCTCATGCTTCAGGCGGCAATCGATCATTCACAACAGCATGTTAACGGAGAGGTGAGATTGAAGCTTTATAAAGGCTCCGTAAGCATACTGGGTCGTCAGTCCAAAGACAGCCTTTTTGACGAAAAAATTGCCACTTTCGAGGACGATGAAGGGGCCTATCATCAGCGAGATGCCGAGGGCTTTATTAAACTGAATGCGCTCCGAATGCGCATAGCAGCGAGAAAAAGGGCTTGAAAATCAATTTGATGATGCTCAATACAAGTGTATAAGATTTGTTAACATTTCCGGCGAATCCTGCTGAACTGGTTTACACTTGTGCTGTTATATGTACGACTTTCCCAGATATTTTGTAGACATTTTTAAGTAGCTTGAACCGATTTTTTTGATTATGAATGAGGATTTATAAATGGCTGATGATTCATCAAATGTAAAGAAGGTGGGCTCAGGCGGCAAAAGCATGCCTGAATTCGTGAAGAACATGGGCGGTGCTGATAAGAACATTCGCCTTGGTGCGGGTGGAGCGCTGGTACTTGTCGGCCTGTTCGGGTCAAAGTTCTGGCTTTTCCTCGGTCTTGCATTGCTTGCGACCATGTATTTCGGTATCTGCCCGGTTTACACCTTTCTGAAGCACGATACGCTTAAATAAAGGTGATTTTTTAACTGATGCGGCACAGTGGTGTCGCATCGGGTTTTCTTCTGCATCACCCATGGTGCCCGCCTTTGGTGCCAGCGCAGTAACCGTCTCAAAAGCTATCTAAATTCCCATCTGCCTTCCCAATTCTCGCCACCTGTGAGCTCAAGTCCGATGGATGCTGATCCCTCTCGGCGATTCTGCTAGCGTCCCGCCTTTCAAATTCATTTTGATCGTTCAGTCTTTCCCTCGTGGGGCCTCGATTTCCGCGCGAGTGGCGTTCTGCTCGTTATTCCTGAGTCTGCGCCACCGCGCGACGGCGCAATACTTGAAATATAAATAATGTCACTGCACGGGCCGACGTAATGTTTCGGTATGGTGTTGGACGCCGGAATCGACTAGGCTTACACAATGTTTCAAATACTGTACAAATCGAAACAATTCAGGTGTATCGCCGGGCTCACGCTTGTGCTTCAGATTACCTCGGGTTGTGCGCTGTTTTACCACGAGCACGACGATCATCGGTCGTCAGGTATAGACTACAGATCCGATAGATTGGGTGGCTACGATGATCGGGGGACTAGCCGCGATAGCGATATCGATAGAGATCGACGCGACAATTTCCGAGACGAAGTGACCGAGGGAATTGCGGTCGGTGCGGTGGTCAGCCTGGGTGGTTCCAAACTTGAACCGTATCAGCGCTGGCGATATGCCGATCAACTGGCATCGTACATCCTTGAAGCCAATCCGGATTTAAAGGGTAGAGTCGATAGTTATCAGTACGTCTCCAGACGCATGGGTAAACCTTTCGAGACTCTGGTAAAGGCCTACCGACTTGATGGCGAATTGCGAGGTGCTGCACTCGATGCACTGACCGCGGCACAGCTTCGTCGCAGACATCTGATGATGGTCAGTATCCTCCCCGTAGACGAAGAGATTCAACTCCCACCTGAACGTAAAGCGGTCATCGGTCGCCTCAATGCCGAGGTGGATGACTACTACACCACTCAATACCAGACGATCCGTCTGCTCGCACTGCAGGTACAGGTCTATGATACTGTGACCGGAAATCTTGTCTCGGAAGAGATTTTTCGCAGTGATGATGATGGTGTGAGCTGGGCGACTGAGAGAAAGTCGGTTGAGTATGTTGGTAACTCTCTGCTCGCGACGCTCTCTAACTCTGCACTGAAGACCATACAGCCGGGTGCCTACCCCAAAGCACCTGACAGAGATGATCTGATCGATGGAATTTGGCAACGGGTTGCCGCCTCTGTACCGGATTCAATTTACTAGTTGTTTAGAAGTAACAACCTGCAGTTTGAATGCTCGAGTTGTAGGAGCCAACTGCTGCAGCGCCGTATCCTGCGGCGTTCCCTTCCCTCAGACGTTGC